>JBKBVM010000084.1:0-7533 GCA_046289555.1 bacterium | reverse complement strand
ACCAGACGGAGCGTCCTCACCGCTCCAGCACCTCCCGGACCGCCCGCTCCAGCGCCCGCTCCCCTTCCGTCCCCACGAAGGGGCCCGCGTGCACGCCAGCCATCCCACCCTGGCGGCTGACGAACACCGTCGTGGGCAGGCCCAGCACCCGGAACCACCGCAGGGTGTCGCCGTTGGGGTCGTGCACGGACGGGAAGGGAATCCCAAACTCCCGCACGAAGCGCCGCGCCTCGTCGGGGTCGTCCAGCACGTTCACGCCGACGAAGTGCACGTCGTGCCCGTAGCGCCGCCAGGCCCGCACCAGCACCGGCATCTCGGCCCGGCAGGGGGCGCACCACGAGGCCCAGAAGTTCAGGACCACCGGCTTGCCCCGCAGCTGCGTGAGGTGCAGTTCCCGGCCGTCCAGGGTGTCCAGGATGAAGCTGGGAGCCGCAGGAAGCCTGTCCGCAGGGGCTTTGCCCGCCACAGGGCCCTCGCGGGGCCGCAGGGCCAGTCCTGCCAGCACCACCAGGAGCCCCGCCACCACCAGCCAGGGCAGACGGCGGACCACAGTGCCTCTAGTGTAGCGGAGCGCGAGACCGCCGGGTCACAACTCGTCCTCGCTGGAGGCCACGGCCCGGGCTGGACGGCCGGCCGCGTACTCCCGCAGCCCCTGCTGGAGCGCCACCCACGCCAGGGTGGCGCATTTGATCCGCACCGGGAACCGGCGCACGCCCTGGAGGGCCACCAGGTCTCCCAGCCGCCCCTCGTCGGGCACCTGCCCGTGCATCATGGCCTTGAACTCCTCCGCCAGCTCCTGAGCCGCGTCCAGGCTCTTGCCCTTCACCGCCTCCGTCATCATGGAGGCGGACGCCTGGCTGATGGAGCAACCGCGGCCCTCGAAGCGCACCTCCTCCAGGCGCCCGTCCCGGACCCGGGCGTACAGGCTGATCTCGTCCCCGCAGGAGGGGTTGACTCCCTCCACCGCGATGTCCGCTCCTTCCAGCTTCCCGCGGTTCCTGGGGTGGGCGTAGTGGTCCAGGATGATCTCGCGGTACAGGTCCTGCAGCATCCCGCGCTCCGGAATTCAACTGGACAGCCCGAAGAAGGCCCGTACGCGCTCCAGGCCCCGCACCAGGGCGTCGATGTCCTCGGGAGTATTGTACAGGTACACGCTGGCCCGGGCGGTGGCCGCCAGGCCCAGGGCGCGGTGCAGGGGTTGGGCGCAGTGGTGTCCGGCCCGCACGCACACTCCCTGTTCGTCCAGCACCTGCGCCACGTCGTGGGGGTGCACTCCCTCCAGGGTGAAGGCCAGCGCGCCGCCCCGAAGCTCCGGATCCTTCGGCCCGTACACCCGGACGCCGCGGACTTCCGCCAGCTGGGCCATGGCGTAGCGGACCAGGGCCTTCTCGTGCTCCCGCACCGCCTCCATCCCCACCGTCTGCAGGTACTCCACCGCCACGCCCAGGGCGATGGCGTCCGCGATGTTGGGAGTGCCCGCCTCAAACCGGTGAGGGGGGTCCTTGTAGGTGGACCGCTCCAGCTCCACCCGCTCGATCATCTCCCCGCCCCCGTGGAAGGGAGGCATGGCTTCCAGCAGTTCCCGCCGGCCCCAGAGGGCGCCGATCCCTGTGGGCCCGCACATCTTGTGTCCGGAGAAGGCCAGGAAGTCGCAGCCCAGCTCCTCCACCCGGACGGGCATGTGGGGCACGCTCTGCGCGCCGTCCACCAGCACCACCGCCCCCGCCGCGTGGGCGCGCTCGCAGATGTCCCGTACCGGGTTGATGGTCCCCACCACGTTGGACTGGTGCGCCACCGCCACGATGCGGGTGCGTTCCGTGAGGAGACGGTCCAAGGCGTCCAGGTCCAGCGTCCCGTCCTCCGGCCTCACCCTCAGGACCCGCAGCCTGGCTCCGCGCCGCTGGGCCAGCAACTGCCAGGGCACCAGGTTGCTGTGGTGCTCCATCTCCGTGACCAGCACCTCGTCCCCCGCCCGGACGAACGCGTCCCCCCACGCGTAGGCCACCAGGTTGATGGCCTCCGTAGTCCCCCGGGTGAAGACCAGCTCCTCCGGCCGCGCTCCCACAAAGGCCGCCACCTTGGCCCGCGCCTCCTCGTAGGCCAGGGTGGCCCGCTCCGCGATGCGGTACAGGCCCCGGTGGACGTTGGCGTTGTACTCCTCGTAGTACCGCTGCAGGGCTTCCAGGACTGCCCGCGGCTTCTGGGACGTGGCAGCGCTGTCCAGGTAGACGAGGGGCTTGCCGTCCACCGACCGCTGGAGGAGGGGGAAGTCCGCTCGGACGTCCAAGGGAATGGGCACCGTCCCCTCCTCCCCAGGCTGCTCAGGCCCCGCCGTGGATCCGGCCTGCGTGGACCCGTGGGGTGGGGTCCACGTACACCACGCCGTCCTCCACCTTCACCGCATACGTGGCCACGTTGTGTACCGCGGGCAGCGAACGCACCTGCCCCGTGGGGATGTGGAACCGCGACCCGTGGCGAGGGCAGACGGCCATCTCCCCCATGACCGGTCCCTCCGAAAGCGACGCCTCCTCGTGGGTGCACGTGTCGTCGATGGCGTAGAACCGGCCCTCCAGGTTGAACACCGCGATCCGCCTGCCGGCTACCTCGAACGCCCGGCCCCTGCGGTCCGGGATGTCCTCCACCCTGGCCACCGCCACGAACCCGCTCACCGCCGCTGCGCCACCTCCTCCAGTAGCCCCCGCAGCGCCGCCACCCGGCCCAGGGGAGCCTCCGCGCCCATCTTCTCCGCCACCTTCTGCTCCAGCCACCACCGTACCCGCTCCACCGGGAGGCGATCCAGTACCTCCGAGAAAAAGCCCTCCACGATCATGTGGACCGCCTGCTGCCGGGTGAGCCCCCGGGTCTGCAGGTAGAACAGGTGGGGTTCCTCCAGCCGGCTGACCGCGGACCCGTGGGTGCACCGCAGGTCGTTGGCCATGATCTCCAGCTCAGGCTTGCTGTCCGCCCGGGCGTCCGGGGACAGCAACAGGTTCCGGTTGGACTGGAAGGCGTTGGTCTTCTGCGCGCCGGGGTGGACCCGGATGAGCCCCGCGAACACCGACCGCGCGGAGCCCAGTAGGGCCACCTTGTACAGCAGGTCGCTGGCGGTGTGGGGCGCCTGGTGCTCCTGCAGGGTGTGCACGTCGTAGTGCTGGGCGTCGTCCGCGAAAAACGCCCCCAGCATCTCCGAGGATCCCCCGGGGGAGTCCAGCACCGACTCCACGAACAGCTTCTCCACGGACGCGCCGAACGACGCCACCAGGGTCCGGACGGTGGCGTCCCGGCCCACCCGGGCCCGCACCACCCCGAACTCCCGGACCGGCCCGCGCAGGTCCTGGAGCTGCACGTAGGCCAGCTGTGCCCCGTCCCGCACCACCACCTCCACGCCCAGGTTCACGAGTCCCGCCCCCGGGCCCGTCCGGCGCTGGACCAGGGTCGCCCGGCTGCGGGGCTCCAGGACGACCAGGGTGTGGGGAGCCACCAGGCCCTCCCCGTCCACCCAATCCGCCACCACCAACGGCTCCTCCAGCTCCACCCCCGCGGGCACGTACAGGAACACCCCTCCGGTGGCAAACGCCACGTGTTGCGCGGTGAACGCACTCTCCTCGGCCCGCAGGCCCGCCCGGAAGAGGAACGGTTCCAGAAGATCCGGCCACTGGCGGGAGGCGGTGCGCAGGTCGCAGAAGACCACGCCGGCGGCCCGCAGCCGTTCCGTCCCCCACGACCCCGCGGCAGCCCCGTTGTGCAGCACCAGGGCCGGCTCGTCTGCCCGCAGGCCCTCCAGGCCCTGCTGTGCCGCCTCGTGTCCCCGTTCCTGCAGCACCGGACCGAGGCCGTCCCAGCCCAGCCGTTCCGGGGGAGTCCGCCGCCACGCCTCGTGGGTCGGAGGAGGCAGCGGTAGGGACCGGAACAGCTCCCACGCCTGCCGCCGCCGCTGCCCCAGCCACTCCGGACCCTGCCACAGCTCCGCCAGCCGCTCTACCGCCGCTTGGTCCAAAGCCTCCCGCACCGCCGTGTCCTCCACTCCCAACCTCCCGCTAGCCCACGGAGCCTTCCATCTCGAGGGCGATCAGCCGGTTCAGCTCCACCGCGTACTCCAAGGGCAGCTCCTTGGCAATCGGCTCGATGAAGCCCCGCACGATCATGTTCATCGCCTCGTCCTCCTGGATCCCCCGGCTCATCAGGTAAAAGAGCTGCTCGTCGCTCACCTTGGACACCGTCGCCTCGTGGGTGATCTGTACGTCCTCCTCGTCGATCTCCATGGTGGGGTAGGTGTCCGACCGGGAGCGGTCGTCCAGGATGAGGGCGTCGCACCGGACCGCACACTTGCTGCCCCGGGCCCCCTTGTAGACCTTCACCAGGCCCCGGTACCCCGCCCGGCCGCCGTCCTTGCTGATGGACTTGCTCACGATGGACGACTGGGTGTAGGGGGCCGCGTGGATCACCTTCCCGCCCGGGTCCTGGTGCTGTCCGGCGCCCGCGAAGGCCACCGACAGGATCTCCGCCTTCGCCCCCGGCTCCACCAGGTACACGCTCGGGTACTTCATTGTGATCTTGGAGCCCAGATTCCCGTCCACCCACTCCATGGTGGCGTCCCGGTAGGCCACCGCGCGCTTGGTGACCAGGTTGTACACGTTCTTCGACCAGTTCTGGATGGTGGTGTACCGGCAGCGAGCGCCCTCCTTCACGATGATCTCCACCACCGCGCTGTGGAGGGAGTCGGTGGTGTAGATGGGCGCGGTGCAGCCCTCCACGTAGTGCACGTAGGCGCCGGGCTCCACGATGATGAGGGTCCGCTCGAACTGGCCCACGTTCTCCGCGTTGATCCGGAAGTACGCCTGGAGGGGGATGTCCACCCGGACCCCCGCCGGCACGTAGATGAAGGACCCCCCGGACCACACCGCAGAGTTCAGGGCCGCGAACTTGTTGTCCTCGGGGGGGACCACGGTGCCGAAGTACTCCCGGACCAGGTCCGGGTACTGCTTCACCGCGGTGTCGGTGTCCACGAAGATGACCCCGAGCTTCTCCCACTCCTCCTTCAGGCTGTGGTAGACGACCTCGCTCTCGTACTGGGCCCCCACCCCGGCCAGAAACTTCCGTTCCGCCTCCGGGATGCCCAGCCGCTCGTAGGTGTCCTTGATCTCCTGGGGCAGCTCATCCCAGCTGCGGGCGGGTCGGTCCGTGGGCTTGATGTAGTAGTAGATGTCGTCGAAGTCGATGCTGGACAGGTCCGGCCCCCAGGTGGGGAGGGGCTTCTTCCAGAAGACCTCCAGGCTGTGCAGCCGGAACGCTCGCATCCAGTCCGGCTCGCCCTTCAGGTAGGAGATCTCCTCCACCACCTCCCGGCTCAAGCCCTTGCGGGACTTGAACACGTAGTTCTCGGGCATGTGGAAGCCCCACTGGTACTGGTCCAGATCGATCCCCAGGGGGTTAGCGGTTGCCATGGTCCACCTCCCTTCAGTGCGCCACCCAGAACACCTTGCCCGCGCGCCGCACCGGCTGGTCGCCCGGAGCCGCGGCCGCCACCTCCGCGAACTGCGCCTGCAGCCCCTCGTAGCCGGTCTGCTCCAGCTCCTCCGCCAGCTCCGGGCCGCCGGAGATCACGATCCGCCCGTCCAGCATGACGTGCACGTGGTGCGGGCGGATGTACTGCAGGATCCGGGAGTAGTGGGTGATGAGGACGATCCCCATGTTGCCCGCGGCCTTGTCGAACAGCTGGTTCACGTTCTCCGCGACCACCTTCACCGCGTCGATATCGAGCCCGGAGTCCGTCTCGTCCAGGATGGCCATCTCCGGCTCCAGTACGGCCATCTGCAAGATCTCCGCCCGCTTCTTCTCCCCGCCGCTGAAGCCCTCGTTCACGTAGCGGGTGACGATGCTGGGGTCCAGCTTCAGCAGGTCCAGCTTCTCCCGGAGGATCCTCTGGAACTCCGCCACCGGGATGAGCTCGTTCTGATAGCCCCGCCGCGCCGAAAGGGCGGTCCGCAGGAACGAGGCGAAGTTGACCCCGGGGATAGCCACGGGGTACTGGAAGGCGATGAACAGGCCCTCCCGCGCCCGCTCGTCGGGGCTCATCTCCAGGAGGTCTCGGCCCTTGTACAGGACCTCGCCTCCTGTGATCACGTAGAAGGGGTTGCCCATCAGCACGTTGGCGAGGGTGGACTTGCCCGACCCGTTGGGACCCATGATGGCGTGGATTTCTCCCTTTCGGACCTCCAGGTTCACCCCTTTGAGGATCTCCCGGTCCAGCTCCTCCACCTTCGCCCGCAGGTTGCGGATCACGAGGTCTGGCGCGCGCTCGTTCATGCTCCCTCCGTCTGTTTTCGGTGGCCCTAAAATTCTTGACGTTTTCACTCAACAACCACAACCCATTCTAGGCCCGCCCGCCCGACCGGTCAAACGCCCCTCACGGAACCAGCGCTGCGTCCAGGGTCAAGGCCTCCAGCCCAGGCTTGAGCAGCTGGGAGACAGGGCAGCCCTCCTTGGCACCCTCCGCCACCTCACGGAAACGGGCCTCGTCGATGCCGGGGACCCGGGCGCGGGTCTCCAGGTGGACCCTGGTGATCCTGGCCCCTGACTCGCCCAGCTGCAGGGTCAGGGTGGCGCGGGTCTCGATGCGCTCCGGGGGGCTGCCCTCCCGGGTCAGGCGACCGGCTAGCGCCATGCTGAAGCAGGCCGCGTGGGCCGCGGCGATGAGTTCCTCGGGGTTGCTCCCTTCTGCCGACTCGAAGCGGGAGACGTACGTGACCGGGGTGTCCCGGAGGGCTCCGCTGGGCGTGGAAGCCTGCCCCCTCCCCGTACGTAGGTCCCCGGTCCAGGTGACGGTGGCCGTGCGTGTGATCTCCGGCATGGGCATCGCTCCTTTCGGGAAAGTCTTCCTGTTGGGAAGCAGGGCGTACGGGGTCAGTTTACCACGGTCAGCGGCCGGCCCTCTCATTTGCCAGCAGCTGCGCTGCCAGCTCCCGCAGGCGCCTGCGGCTCACCTTGTCTAGTCCCGCGCGCGGCAGCCGGTCGGTGATCCACACCCGGCGGGGGACTTTGAAACCAGCCAGGCGCGCCCGGCAGAAGCTCACCAGCTCCTGCGGGTCGGCCTCCATCCCAGGTCTGGCCCTCACGAAGCCCACCACCTGGTGTCCCCACTGGGGGTCCGGCACCCCCACCACCGCGGCTTCTGCCACCGCGGGGTGACTGTGCAGCACCGCCTCTACCTCTGCGGGGTACACGTTCTCCCCTCCCGTGACGATGAGGTCCTCCCGCCGGTCCAGGACGTGGAGGTAGCCTTCGGGGTCCAGGTAGCCGACGTCCCCCGTGTGCAGCCAGCCGCCCCGGAGCGTCTGCGCGGTAGCCTCGGGCCTGCGGAAGTAGCCTTTCATGACCGCAGGCCCCCTCACGAGGATCTCGTCGGGGTCGTCGGCGGACCGGCCCGCCCGCACCTCGAGCCCCAGAAGGGGACGGCCCACCGAGTCGGGCCGGTAGGGCGCTACCCTGGGGTGCAGGGTCGCCACCTGTGAGGCGGCCTCCGTGAGGCCGTAG
>JBKBVM010000083.1:0-7566 GCA_046289555.1 bacterium | reverse complement strand
CCACCATCGTGGTAACCGTGGTCCTGGCAGTCCTAGCGGGGACCCTGTACAACAACCGCCGGATCGACGACGTCCACCGGCGCATCGACGACCTGCGATCCGACATGAACGCCCGCTTCGCACAGGTCGGCGCCCGCCTCGCACAGGTGGAGGGCAGGCTCGCAGAAGTCCGAGAAGACCTCCGGGAGATCCGCGGGCTGCTCCAGGAGGCTCTCCGCGCCAGGACCCCATAGACCGCGGCGCTACAGCACGCCCAGCAGCGCCGCCACCCGCTCGAAGGTCTGCCACACCACCTCGTCCCGGGCCAGGGCACGGGACTCCGTTCGCAGCCCCTCCCGCGCCTCCAGGGCCGCGAGCTCCCGGTTCATGGCCCGCAGGGCCTCCGCCAGCTCGGGGAGGGGTGCCACCCTCACGTCCTCGGGCAGCCGCGAGGCTAGGTGCTCCAGGGCCCGGCGCTCGGTCTCCCGCGCCATGCGGTCCAGCTCGGCCCCCGAAAGGCGGGTGAACGCCACCAGCCCCCGCCGCTCAGCGACCGCCTCCTGCACCAGGGCCCGAAGCTCTTCGATCAGGCGTGCTTCGTCCCTCATCCGCCGCCTCCCGCTCCAGATCTGGTCCAGCGCCGCTGGCCCGTCTGCAGCCGGTACAGCTTCGCGTACACGCCGTCCCGGGCCATCAGCTCGCGGTGGGTCCCTGCCTCCACCAGACGACCCCGGTGTAGGACCAGGATGCGGTCCACAGCCTGCACCGTGGCCAGGCGGTGCGCCACCACGATGGTGGTCCGCCCTTGCAGCGCGCCCCGCAGGGCCTCCAGCACCTGCTGCTCGGTCTCTGCGTCCACGTTGCTGGTGGCCTCGTCCAGGACCACCAGGACCTGCGGGTCGTGCACGAGAGCCCGGGCCAGGGCGATGAGCTGCCGCTGGCCCGCGGACAGCCGCACGCCCCGCTCCCCCACCTGGGTATGGTAGCCCTGGGGCAAGCGCTGGATGAAGCCCTCCGCGCCCGCGCGGCGCGCGGCCTCCCGGACCCGCTCCATGGGGATCTGGGGATCCCACAGGCGGAGGTTGTCCAGGATGGTGCCTGAGAACAGGAACACGTCCTGCAGCACCAGCCCCACGTGCCGCCGGAGGTCCTGCTGTCGGAACGCGCGCACGTCCACCCCGTCCAACATCACCCGGCCGCGCTGCGGGTCGTAGAACCGGCACAGCAGCTGCACCACCGAACTCTTCCCCGCGCCCGTGGCCCCCACCAGGGCCACCCGCTCGCCGGCCTCCACCCGGAAGGACACGCCCCGCAGCGCCCACCCGACCCCGTCCCGGTCTGCCCCCGCGGGGTCGTAGGCGAACCACACGTCCTCGAACTCCACCGTGCCCCGGACCCGCTGGAGGGGGAGCGGCTCGGGTGGGTCCTGCAGGGTCACGGGCTCGTCCAGCAGCCGGAAGATCCGCTCGCTGCTGGCCATGGCCTGCTGCAGGAGGTTGAACTTCTCCGCCAGCTCTCGGATGGGGTCGAACAGCCTCTCCGCGTACTGGATCATGGCCACCAGGACCCCCAGGGTCACCCACCCCTGCACCGCACGGCCTCCGCCCACCCACAGGAGGAGGGCCACCGCCAGCGTCCCCAGCACCTGCACCGCGGGGAAGAACCGGGCCATGTTGGACAGGGAGGCCAGGTTCGCCCGCAGGTGGTCACCGTTCAGGTCCGAAAAACGCGCCCGCGCCCGCATCTCCTGACCGAACACCTGTACCACCGACATCCCCGTGATCTGCTCGTTGAGGTACGCGTTCAGCCGAGCCAGGCGCACCCGCACCGCCCGGTACGCTTCCAGGGCCCGCACCCGGAACTGCTCGGTGACCCCGTACACCAGGGGCAGGACCGCCAGGACCACCAGCGCCAGCCGCCAGTCCAGCCACAGCATGGCCGCCACGATCCCCAGCAGGGTCACCAGGTCCCCGAACACCGCCACCAGGCCAGAGGTGAGCAGTTCGTTCAGGCTGTCCACGTCGTGGGTGACCCGCGTCACCAGGCGGCCCACGGGGTTCCGGTGGAAGAAGGCCACGGGCAGGCGCTGCAGGTGCGCGAACAGGTCCGTGCGGAGGTCGGCCATGGCCCGCTGGCCGACGGCCTGCATCAGGACGTTCTGCATCCAGCGGGCAGAAAACCCCAGCCCGAGCACGGCCAGGTACACCGCGGCCACCCAGGAAAGCCCCCACACGTCCGGGGAGCCCGCCCGGGGGGCGATGTACCGGTCGATGGCGATGCGGTACAGCTGGGGACCGGCCAGTTCGGTGGCCGACGCCACCACGAGCAAACCCACCGCGGCCAGCACCCGGAGCCGGTAGGGGCGCACGTAGGCCAGCAGCCGGGCCGCCGTCCGGCGGTCGAGTGCGCCGACCGCCTCCTCCTCGTAGGGCTGGGCCGTCACGGCGCCTCTACCTCGAGAGCCTCCCGCAGGCGTTGCTGCTCGTACAGTTCCGCGTACAGGCCACCCCGCCGCACGAGGTCCCGGTGTGTGCCCTCCTCCACCACCCGCCCGGCGTCTAGGACTACGACCCAGTCCACCACCTCCTCCAGGGCCGCAAGCCGGTGGGTGATCACGATGGCCGTGCGGGAGGCCAGCACCGAGCGAAGCTCCGCCAGGATCTCCGCCTCCGTCTGCGCGTCCACGCTGCTCAAAGCGTCGTCCAGGATCAAGATGCGCGGATCCCGGGCCAGCGCCCGTGCCAGAGCGGCCCGCTGCCGCTGCCCGCCCGAAAGGGTCACCCCGCGCTCGCCCACCAGCGTGTGCCAGCCCCCTGGCAGCTGGTCCAGATCCTTGGCCAGCCGCGCCATCCGGAACGCTTCCCGCACCCGGCCGTCGTCCTCACTCCCCAGGGCCACGTTGGCGTAAAGGGTGTCGCTGAACAGGAAGGGGTCCTGAGAGACGAACCCCACCGCGCCGCGCACGGTGCGAAGCGGCAGGTCCCGCAGATCCACCCCGTCCAGCAGCACGCTCCCCCGGGTCGGGTCGAACAGCCGGGGCACTAGGCTCACCAGGGTGGACTTCCCCGCTCCCGTGGGGCCGACCAGGGCTACCGTCCGGCCTGCGGGGATGTGGAGGTTCACGTCGCGGAGCACGGCCCGGCCGTCGTACGCGAACCACACACCGCGGAACAGGAGGTCCCCGCGGACCGCAGGCAGGATCACGGGCGCGGGCGGGTCCTGCACCCGGGGCTTCGCCCGGAACACCTCCTCCAGCCGGGCCATGGAGGCTCGACCCTGCTGCCACAGGTTCAGCACCCAGCCCGCGGCGATCATGGGGAAGCTCAACCGCGCCAGGTAGTACGAGAACTGCACCAGCTGCCCCAAGGTCAGCTCGCCGGAGGCCACCAGGCGCCCGCCCTCCCACAGCAGGGCGACCGCCGCGGTACCCAGCACCAGGCCCACCGCGGGCCACAGGGCTCCCTGGACCCGCGCCAGGCGCACCTGGGCCGCCGCCAGGTCCTCCGCCGTCGCCCGGAAGCGGTGGACCTCCGCGGCCTCCCGGGCGTAGGCCTTCACCACCCGGATGCCGCTGAAGTTCTCCTGGCTCAGCACCGACAGGTCGCTGAAGCGCTCCTGCACCACCTCGAAACGGCGGTGGATGCGCCGCCCCAGCACCACGAACAGCACCGTGGCCCCGGGGAGGATGGCCATGGTCACCGCGGTGAGGCGCGGGCTGGTGGCCAGCATGAACGCCACCGAGCTGGCTACCATCACCACGGTGTGGAAGGAGCGCATCAGCCCCACCCCGGCGAACCGCTGCACCGCCCGTACGTCACTCACCGCCCGGGCCATGAGGTCCCCGGTACGCCAGCGGTGGAAGAAGCCCGCGTCCAGCCCCTGCAGGTGCGCGAACAGCGCCTCCCGGAGCTCCGCCTCGATGCGGAACGCCGCCCCCAGGATCTGCCACCGCATGGCGTAGCTGAAGGCCGCCTCCCCCAGGGCTAGCCCCAGCAGCGCCGCGGCGAAGACCTCTACTCCGGGAGCCCCCCGCTGCACGCGGTCCACCGCCGCCCTCAGGACCCACGGGGAGACCTGCGCTGCGGCCACCGCGCACAGCGCCGCCGCGTACCCCAGCAGGTACGCGCGGAGGTGGCGCCGGACGAAGCTCCAGAACCTGCGACTGCCCATGGCGGGACCTCCAGCAGGGTACACCCGGCCGGGTGGGGCTGTCCTGGATGGATCGGCCGCGTCCGGTCAGACCCCCGCCCGGGCCCGCTCCTCCTCCGCCAGGGCCCGCCGCAGCACCTTGCCGATAAGAGTCTTCGGGAGCTGCGGCCGCACCTCCACCGCGCGCGGGACCTTGTGGGGAGCGAGGTGCTGCCGACAGAACTCCACTAGCTCCTGCTCGGTGACGTGCTGTCCTTCCTTGAGGGCCACGAAGGCCTTGACCACCTCGCCCCGAACGGGATCCGGGACTCCGATGGCGGCCGCCTCGCGCACCGCGGGGTGCCGGTACAGCACCTCCTCCACCTCCCGCGGGAAGACCTTCAGGCCGCCCACGTTGATCATCTCCTTCTTGCGGTCCACGATGTAGAAGAACCCGTCCTCGTCCATGCGGGCCATGTCGCCCGTGCGGAGCCATCCGTCGTGTAGAACCTGGGCGGTCTCCTCGGGCCGGTTCAGGTACCCCCGCATCACCTGCGGCCCCCGGACCTCCAGCTCCCCGACTTCCCCCGGCGGGAGCGGAGCCCCGCTCTCCGGGTCCACCACGCGGGCGTCGGTGTCCGGCACGGGAACGCCGATGCTGCCTTCCTTGCGTACCCCGTACAGGGGGTTGCAGTGGGTCACGGGGGAGGCCTCGGTGAGCCCGTAGCCCTCCACCAGCCGCCCGCCCGTCACGGCTTCCCACTGCCGCTGGACCTCCCGCGGCAGCCCCATGGCACCGCTGATCCCTGCCCGTACGGACCGGAAGCTCACCCGTTTCAGTTCGGGGGTGTTCAGCAGCGCGATGTACATGGTGGGGACGCCGTGGAACAGGGTCGGCCGGTGACGGCGGACCGCGTCCAGCACCAGCTTGGGGTCGAAGCGGGGGACCAGGACCACCGTGGCGCCCATCCACATGGAGAAGTTCAGCACCGACGTCATCCCGTAGCTGTGGAAGAACGGCAGCACCGCCAGCGCCACCTCCTTCCCCGGCCGCAGCTGCGGGTCCCAGCTCGCTGCCTGGAGGAGGTTGGCCACGAGGTTTCGGTGGGTGAGGACCGCAGCCTTGGGAACGCCCGTGGTCCCGCCCGTGTACAGGTACGCGGCAGGGTCCTCCGGGCTCACCGGCACGGGCTGCGGAGCCCCTTCGCGCAGCAGCTCCGCGAAGGGCCGCACGCCCGGCTGCGGCCGCACGTCCACCCACTGTCCCTCCCGCCTCGCCTTGAGCGGGTACAGTAGCCGCCCCACCGGCCCCATGAACTCGTGCAGGGCGGTGAACACCACCTCCCGGACCCGCGCCTGGCGCGCCGCCGCGGCCACCCGTGGGTAAAACAGGGTCAGGGTGACGGCCACTTGCGCCCCGCTGTCCTGCAGCTGGTGGGCCACCTCGGGCTCCGTGTACAGGGGGTTGTGGGGGACCACCACCCCACCGGCTCTTAGGATCCCGTAGTAAGCCACCACGAACTGCGGGCAGTTAGGCAGGTGCAGGGACACGGGCGTGCCCTTGCCCACGCCCAGCCGCTGCAGGCCCGCGGCGAACCGGTCCACCAGCCGGTCCAGCTCCGCGAACGACATCCTGCGCCCGAAGAACACCAGGGCGGCGCGGTTTCGGTAGGTGCTCGCCGCCCGCCGCACGATCTCGTCCACCCGGATGTCCGGGACCTCGAGGTGCGTCGGCACCCCAGGGTCGTAGTGCCGCAGCCAGGGCCGCTCCACCCGGACCTCGCCCATCCTCCACCCCCTTCCCCGCCGCGTTACACGCTACACGGGGTAGCCTCCCACCTGCACCACCGCCTCTGCCACCGCCCGCTGCAGGGCCACCAGGTTGGCCGGGGTGTAGCGCAAAAAGCGGCGCAGGCCCGCCAGCTCCGTGCGCAGGCTGTCGCCCTCGTCCACCGCCGCCAGCACGTGCCGCGCTGCAGACTCCACCCGGGGCAGGGCCTCGTACACATAGGCCCGGGTGAGGGTCGCCAGCAGGGCGGCTTTCGGGTCCTGGCGCGCCGCCGCCTTCTGGGCCCGCAGGACGGCACTCTCCGCGGCGAACACCTCGGTGGCGAGGTCCGCAATCCAGCCCAGGACCTCCTGGAGCTCCTCCAGGCGGTCCAGCTGCTTCTGCACCGCGACACCCGCCACCAGGAGCGTCGCCTTGCGCATCCCCTCCACTAGGCGCGCCTCCTCCCCGAGCGCGCCTTCAGCGAGTTCTGTGTCCGGGGTCCCGGCGGTGAGTTCTCCGGCGACCCGCTGGATGGCGCCCATCAGGTCCAGCCGGCCCCGCAGAGCGCGCTTGGTGAGCATGTCCACGATCAGCAGCCGGTTGATCTCGTTGGTGCCCTCCCAGATGCGGTTGATCCGCGCGTCCCGGTACCCTCGGGCCGCGGGGTAGTCTTCGATGTAGCCGTAGCCGCCGTAGATCTGCAGCGCCTCGTCCACCACGAAGTCCAGAACCTCCGTGGCGAACACCTTGTTCATGGAGGACTCGATGGCGTACTCCTCCAGCGCCCGCAGGACCTCCTGACCCGTCCGGATGCCCCCGACGGCCGCCTCCACGAGCCCACCGGTACGGTAGACCATGCTCTCCACCGCGTACAGCCCGGCCGCCATCCGGGCCAGCTTCTGGCGGATCAAGCCGAACTCCGCGATGGGCTTGCCGAACTGCCGGCGCTCCCGGGCGTAGGCCACCGCGTGCCGGAGGGCCTTCTTCCCTGCCCCCAGGCACGCGGCGCCGATCTTGAACCGTCCCAGGTTCAGGATGTTGAAGGCGATGCGGTGGCCCTTCCCCACCTCCCCCAGCAGGTTCTCCACCGGCACTTTGGCGTTCTCCAGGAACACGCTGCGGGTGGAGGAGCCCTTCACCCCCAGCTTGTGCTCCTCGTCGCCGAGGCTGAGCCCCTCGGTGTCGCGGTCCACGATGAAGGCGGTGAAGTGCTCCCCGTCCACCTTCGCGTACACGGTGAACACGTCCGCGAAGGCGGCGTTGGTGATGAACTGCTTCTGGCCCGACAGCAGGTAGAACCGGCCGTCGGGGCTCAGGGTGGCCCGGGTCCGGATGGACAGGGCGTCCGAGCCCGCGGTGGGCTCCGTCAGCGCGTACGCTCCGATTTTCTCCCCCCGGGCCATGGGGGGCAGGTACCGGCGTTTCTGGTCCTCGTTGCCGAAGAACGCGATGGGCAGCGTCCCGATACCCACGTGGCCGCCGTAGCTCACCGAAAACGACGAGCCCGACAGCTCCTCCGCCAGCACCAGGGACGTGAGGCTGTCCATCCCGCCTCCCCCGTACTCCTCCGGCAGGTCGGGGGCTAGAAACCCCAGCTCGCCCAGCCTGCGCAGCAGGGACCGGGTCAGCTCCCAGTCCTGCTTCTCCAGCTGGGCGTCGCGGGGCAGCACCTCCCGCTCCATGAAGTC
>JBKBVM010000082.1:275-7642 GCA_046289555.1 bacterium | reverse complement strand
CCCGGTCGGTGATCAGGATCCCGTCCAGGTGGTCCACCTCGTGCTGGAAGATCCGGGCCAACCACCCGTCCGCGCGCACGGTCACGGTCCTGCCGCGTCGGTTCTTCCCGCGCACCACGACGCGGGTGCTCCGTCGCACGTCGCACAGGATCCCCGGCAGGGACAAACAGCCCTCCTGTCCCAGCTCCTCGCCCTCCCGGTACGTGATCTCGGGGTCCGCTAGCTGGAAAAGCTTCCCGTCGTACTCCACCACGATGACCCGGAGACTGTACCCCACCTGTGGCGCGGCCAGGCCCACGCCCGGTGCCCGGCGCATGACCTCCACCATCTCGTCCATCAGCCGCACGACCTCCGGGGTCAGGCGGCCCACGGGCCGTGCCCGCTTCCGCAGGACCGCACCTCCGGGTCCGTCCAGGGTGAGGATGCGCATTCCGAATCCGAGTCTACAGCATCTCCAGCGGGTCCACGTCCACCGCCACCCGCACGTCCGCGGGCCTGCGCCAGCCCGCGAGGGCCTCCCGCACCGCCTCCCGAGCCGTGTGGTCGTCCGCAGCCCGCACCACCAGGCGCCACCGGAACCAGCCGCGCAAGGGACTCAGGGGCGCGGGCGAGGGTCCCAGGACCTCGGCTCCCCGCACCCGCTCCGCAACCGCCCGGCTGGCCTCCGCGGCGTGGGCCTCGCTGCGGGAGCTCAGGACCACGTGCACGAGGCTGGCAAACGGCGGGTAGCCTGCACGGCGCCGGTCCTCCCACTCCCCCTGGTAGAAGCCCAGCACGTCGTGTTGTGCCGCGGCGCGGATGGCGGGGTGCTCCGGCTGGTACGTCTGCACCACCACGCGGCCCGGACGGTCCCCACGCCCGGCCCGCCCCGCCACCTGCACCAGCTGCTGTAGGGTTCGCTCGCCGGCCCGGAAGTCGGGCAGGGACAGCGCCACGTCCGCAGCCACCACGCCCACCAGTCCGACCTCCGGGAGATCCAGACCCTTGGCCACCACCTGCGTGCCCACCAGCACCCGCACCTCTTTGCGCCTGAGCCGCTCCACCAGCCTGGCGTGCGCGCCCCGGCCCGACAGGGTATCGCGATCGGCCCGAGCGACCGCCACCTCGGGGAACAGACTCCGCACCGCCTCCTCCACCCGCTGGGTGCCGGGGCCGTACGGCCGCAGCTGTACGCCCCCGCACGACGGGCAGGTGCTGGGCGCCCGCAGGACCCGGCCACAGTAGTGGCACCGCAGGGTGCGGTTGGCCAGGTGGAAGGTCAGCGACACCGCGCACCGGTGGCAGCGGGGCACGAACCCGCACTCCCGGCACACCAGGCACGCCGCGTAGCCCCGACGGTTCACGTACAGCAGAACCTGGTCTCCCCGTTCCAGGTGCGCCCGCAGGGCCTCCACCAGGGGTCGGCTGAAAACCGACCGCCCGCCCTGCGCACGCATGTCCACCACCTGCACCTCAGGGAGGGGGCGGTCCAGCACCCGGCGGGACAGCCGCACGTACTCCCACAAACCGCACCGCGCGCGCCACAGGGACTCCACCGCGGGCGTGGCACTGCCGAGGATGACGGGTGCCCCCGAACGGCGCGCCCGTTCCACAGCCACCTCGCGGGCGTGGTAGCGCGGCGACTGCGGCTGCTTGTAGGCGGTCTCGTGCTCCTCGTCCACCACCACCAGCCTCAGCCGCGGCAGCGGCGCGAACGCCGCCGAGCGCGTGCCCACCACCACGTCGAACTGCCCCGCGTGCAGGCGCCGCCACGTGTCGAACCGCTCCCCCGCGGTGAGGTGGCTGTGCAGCACCGCCACGCGGTCCCCGAAACGCCCCAGAAACCGCGCCACCGTCTGCGGCGCCAGCACGATCTCGGGGACCAGGACCAGCACCTGGCCTCCGCCCGCCACCGCCTCGGCCGCGCACCGCAGGTACACCTCGGTCTTCCCGCTTCCCGTGACCCCGTGGAGCAGGAACACGCGGTGCTGCCGGTCCCGAAGGGCCTGCTGGACGGCCTGACACGCGGCCAGCTGCTCACGGGTGGGCTCCTGCAACGGCCCCCCTTCCCGGAACGCCCCCCGCAGGGGGTCTCGCACCACCTCCACCACCTGCTCTGTGGCCACACCGCCCTCCACCAGCCCCCGGACCGTCCCCGGTCCCACCGCCCGCGACAGCTCCGACTTCGGCACCTCCAAGGACTGCAGCAGCCTCTCCAAGGCGGCGGCCCTGCGGGGCGCCCGCCGGCGCCACAGCCCCACCAGCTCCCAGGCCCGTTCCGGTGGGAGCGCGAGCCGGACCACGGTTTCCCTCGCTGGCCGGGCCGCCGGCGGCAGGGCCGCGAGCTCCTGCTCCACGCAGCCTGCCCGCCGCAGGCGGGCCAGCGCGCGCCGCAGCTCCGGCGTGGCAACCAGCTCCCGCTCTGGGACAGGCCCGGAGCTCAGCCGGTGCACCAGCGAGGCCACCGCGGGGTCAGCCCGCAGACGGCCCTCGGGTTCCCGCACCAGGCGCACGCGCCGCACCACACGGGACAGGGCTTCGGAGGGGAAGGCCGCCCGCAGCGCGTCCCTGGGGTGAGCCAGGTACCGCTCCGCCACCCAGCAAGCCAGGCCCCAGGCCTCCTCCCCGAACAGCGGCGTACGGGAGAGCACCCCGCGTACCGGTAACACCTGCCGTACGGGAGCCTGTGGGTCGAAGCCCACCACGAAACCGGGGACCGTCCGGCCCGCCAGGGGGACCAGCACCCGGGAGCCCACGGGCACCGGTCCCAGCTCGTCGGGCAACGAGTAGTGAAGGGGACCCGCCGGGGGCCCAGGGGTGTCCGGCAGGACCAGGACGTACACGGCTGGCTCCGTTTCAGCGCCGGGCCCCGGAGGATACGCGTCTAGCCCTGGGGCTGCAGCAAGGCCCGCGCGGCTTCGAGGATCTCCTCGGGCTCGGCCATCCTGCCCCAGCCCTCGCGGCCGGAGGCCAGCCGGCCGTAGCGGGGGCCCACGAATCGGTACCCCATCTCCCGCAGCGTCTGCACGTTGCGCTGGGTGACGGGGTGCAACCACATGGCTTCCGCCATGGCGGGCGCCAAAAGTACCGGCGCCCGCGTGCTCAAGACCACCGCACTCACCGGGTCATCCGCGAGCCCCAGGGCCAGCTTGGCCAGGGCGTGGGCGGTAGCGGGCGCCACCACCACCAGCTCCGCCCGTTCCCCCAACGCCACGTGCGGCTCGGCCTCCGGGCCTTGAGGGTCCCACAGGTCCACCAGGACCGGGTGGTTGGACAGGGCCCGGAGGGTAGACTCCCCCACGAACCTCCTGCCCGACCGGGTGACGGCCACCCACACGGACGCGCCCTCCCGACGCAGCGCGCTCACCAGCGCCGCGGCCTTGAAGGCCGCCACGCTCCCGCACACCCCCACCACCACCGTCCGGTCCTTCACCGCACCCGCTCCATGAGGGCCTGCGCCAGGTCCACCAGGGCCCGCGTGACCTCGTCCCGTTCCCACCGGTGGGTGTCCACCACCACGTGGTACGGCGACAGGTCGTCCAGGTCGATGCCGTAGATGGCCCGGTAGCGCCGGCGCTCGCTGGCCTCCCGCCGCTGCAGCTCCTCCAGCGCCACCTGGAACTCCACTCCTTCCCGCTCCGCGACCCGCTGGGCCCGGACCTCCAGGGGAGCGCGCAGCCACACCTTCATGGTGGCGGGCACGAACCAGCCGCTCAGACGGGAGTCCACCACCGCGTTGCCCTCCCGCGCCAATTCCACCTGCAGACGGTCCAGCTCCCGGTCGATGGTGTAGTCCTGCTCCGCCATCTCGGAGAAGCGCAGGAGGTTGACCCCCCGCTCCCGCGCCCACCGGCGCATGACCTCGCCTGCGGACAGGTACCGCAGCCCCAGCCGCTCGGCTAGGGCCCTGGCCTGCGTGGTCTTGCCGCTGGCGATGAGTCCGCTGACGGTGACGATCACCCGCGCCTCCGGGACCGCTACGCCTCCTCCGCCTCCTCCGCCGGCTCCCGGGACAGGAAGCGGTGCGCCACGGTCTCCGGTTGCACCGCGGAGAGCACCACGTGGCCGCTGTCGGTGATCACCACCGCCCGCGTCCGCCGGCCGTACGTGGCGTCGATGAGCGACCCGTTCTCCCGCGCCTCCTGGATGATGCGCTTGATGGGCGCACTGTCGGGGCTCACGATGGCCACGATCCGGTGGGCGGCCACCACGTTGCCGAACCCGATGTGGATGAGTCTGGGTTCCACGGCCTCACTCCACGTTCTGCACCTGCTCCCGAATCGCCTCCAGCTCCGACTTCATCTCCACCACCGCCCGGGTCACCTCCAGGTCCGCGGCCTTGGACCCCACCGTGTTCACCTCCCGCTGCATCTCCTGCAGGAGGAACTCCAGCTTGCGGCCCACGGACCCGTCCGATCCCTCCAGCAGCGCGCGGGCCTCCTGCAGGTGGCTGCGCAGCCGGACCAGCTCCTCCCTCACGTCGCACCGCTCCGCGAAGGCCGCCACCTCCAGGGCCAGCCGCGCCTCGTCGGGCGTCTGGCCGACGTCCAGGGAGCGCAGCAGCTCCGCCACCCGCTGCCGGAGGCGCTGCGCGTACGCCTGGGGCAGCTCCTCCGCCCGCTGCGCCACGCGTTCCACCCACCGCTCCAGCCGGCCGAGCCGCTCCCGCAGGTCCGCCGCCAGCCGGCCGCCCTCCGCTGCCCGCATGTCCACCAGCCGGTCAAGGGCGCGGCGCAGCACCGGCTGCAGAGCCTCCCAGGTGGCCTCCGGATCCGGCCGCGCCTCCTCCAGTCGGACCACCTCCGGCAGGGCCAGAAGCGCCCCCAGGGTCACCGGCTCAGCCAGCCCCAGCTCCCGCCGCAACCGCTCCAGGGCGTCCGCGTACCGCCGGGCCAGCGCGGTGTCCACCACCGCCTCCCGCGGCCGCAAGCCGGAGTCCTCCCGCACCAGCACCTCCACGCGGCCCCGCCGCACGCGCTCCGCCACCGCGGCCCGCACCCGGTCTTCTAGGGCCCCGAGCTCCCGCGGCAGGCGCACCACCACCTCCAGGAACCGGTGGTTGGTGGAGCGCACCTCCACCCACCACCGTCCGCCGTCCGCGGACGGCTCCGCGGCGCCGTACCCCGTCATGCTGCGGACCACCGAGCCTCCGCCGGCGCACCGGCGCCGGCACTAGTATGATAAGCCCCGGATGCCAGATGCCCCCGTTCCCACCTTCGACAGCGTGGTGCTGACCGCGGTGGTCCACGAAGTACGGCAGCGCCTGCCCCTCCGGGTGCTGCGGGTCGAACCCGGCGGCCCCTACGAGGTGGTCCTGCGCACGGACCGGGAGCTTTTGCTGCTGAGTGCCGACCCCGCGTGGCCGCGCGTGCACTTCGTCCAGCGGCGGGTCTCCGACTCCGTGTCCGGTGCTTTTGCCGACCTGTTGCGCGCCCGCCTGGCAGGCAGCAGGGTGGTGGCGGTGGAGCAGCCTCCCTTCGAGCGGGTGGTGGACTTCCACGTGCAGGCCCCGGACGGACCGTACCGGCTTGTGGCGGAGCCCATGGGCAAGCACGCCAACCTGGTGCTGGTGCGGGAAGGCACCGTGGTGGGTGCGGCCCGGCCTGTCCCTCCCGAGCGGTCCCGCGTGCGGCCCCTGCTGCCCGGGTTCCCCTACCGGCCGCCGCCCCCGGACCCCAGGCCAAAGCCCGGGGAGCTGGACGCAGCGGCCCTTCTGGACTGCCTGCATCAGTTCCCACAGCCCCTTTGGCGGGCCCTGCTGCGCTGCGTGGCGGGAGTCGGGCCGTTGCTGGCCTACGAGCTGGCCTGGCGCACGGGGGATCCCGAGGCCACCACCTGTGAGCCCGCGCGAGCCTGTGCCCTGGCGGAGCTGCTGGAGGAACTCCGGGACCGGGTCGCCTCAGGTCGGTTCGACCCGCACCTGTACGGTGCCGACCCCGCGCCCGTAGCCTTCGCGCCCTTTGCCTACGGCTGCCTGAAAGACCTTCCAGCCCGCAGGGTCCGCATGAGCGAGGCGCTGGAGCGGGTGGCGGACGTCCGAGCCCGGACAGCACGCCTGGAGGCGCACCGCCAGGCGCTGCTGTCGCGCATCCGCGCGCTGGCGGAGCGCAAGACCACGGCCCTGGAGCAGGTGCGGGCGGACCTGGAGCAAGCCCGGAACGCGGACCGACTCCGGGAGTGGGGAACGCTGCTCCTGACCTACAGCGGCCAGGTCCCAAAGGGCGCCAGCTCTGTGCGCCTGCCCGGCTACCAGGGCGAGCCCGTGGACATCCCCCTGGACCCGGCCCGCTCCGCGGTGGAGAACGCGCAGGAGTACTTCCGACGGTACGCGAAGCTGCGGGCCGCCCTTCGGGCCCTCCCGCAGCGAGCCGCAGCCCTCCAGCAGGAGGTGGACTTCCTGGACAGCCTCCGGGTCCACGCGGAGTGCGCCACCACCCACCGGGAGCTGGAAGAGTTGGCCGCGGAGCTACCGGGTGCTCCCCCCCGCCGCAGACAGGCGCCCCGCTCCGCCCCCCGCGCGTTCACCGTGGACGGTTTCCAGGTCCTCGTGGGACGGTCTAACCGGGACAACGACCGGGTGACCTTCCAGCTGGCCGGGCCCCGGGATCTGTGGTTCCACGCCCGGGGCGTCCCGGGAGCCCACGTGGTGTTGAAGACCGCAGGCCGTGTGCCCGCAGAACCCACCCTGCGGCGTGTAGCCGCCGTGGCGGCGTACTACAGCGGTGCCCGTACATCCCCCCTGGTGGACGTGGACTACACGGAGCGGCGGTTCGTCCGGCGCGTACCCGGCGGCCTGCCGGGTCGCGTCACCTACCGGGAGGAACGGACCCTGCGGGTCAGCCCCGCGCCCCCGGAGGACCTGTGACCCGGAATCAGACCGGCCCTGCCGCGGGCTCCTCGATGACCACTTCGTCCACGCCGTCGATCTCCACCAAACGCACGGCCACCCGCTCCCGCGAGGAGGTGGGCAGGTTCTTGCCCACGTAGTCGGGCCGGATGGGCAGCTCGCGGTGCCCTCGGTCTACCAGGACCGCCAGCTGGATGGCCGCGGGCCGGCCCAGGTCCATGAGGGCGTCCAGGGCCGCGCGCACGGTGCGGCCCGTGTACAGCACGTCGTCCACTAGGACCACCGTCTTGCCCTCCACGTCGAAGGGGATCTCGGTGCGGGCCACCGTGGGCCGGTCCGGGAGGCGGTCCAGGTCGTCCCGGTACAGGGTGATGTCCAACACCCCCACGGGCACCGCAGCGCCCTCGATGCGCTCGATGGCCGTAGCCAGCCGCCGGGCCAGGACGTCCCCGCGGGTGCGGATCCCCACCACCGCGAGGTTGGCCGTGCCCCGGTTGCGTTCCAGGATCTCGTGGGCGATCCGCACCACCGCGCGCGAGAT
>JBKBVM010000082.1:0-265 GCA_046289555.1 bacterium | reverse complement strand
CCCCGAACCCGTTGCACGCTTTCGCCGCAGCGCTTCCAGAACCTCCTGCAGGTCAGCCGGTAGCGGCGAGGTGAAGTCCATGGTCTGGCCGGTGCGCGGGTGGGTGAACTGGAGCCGCCACGCGTGGAGGAACTGCCGCGCAAGGCCCAGCTCCCCGCGCCGCCCGTACACCGGGTCGCCCGCCACGGGGTGGCCCACGAACCGAGCGTGCACGCGGATCTGGTGGGTCCGGCCGGTGAGCAGCCGGCACTCCACCAGGGTGTAG
>JBKBVM010000081.1:0-7651 GCA_046289555.1 bacterium | reverse complement strand
GCACCGCGCCCGGGACCCGGTCTACGTCCAGGCGCGGCGCGAGCGCCCCTACCAGCCGGGCCGCGCCACCGACGTGGGCGTGGTGATGGACCACATGATCCACGACATCGACATCGTGCTTTCGCTCACGGGGTCGCACGTGGCGCGGGTGACCGGGATCGGCGCGCGCCTGTACGACGGAGACGAGGACCTGGCGGTGGCGCACCTGGTCCTGCAGGACGGGTGCGTGGCGAGCCTGGTGGCGAGCCGGGTCTCCCCGCAGAAGGCCGCGGAGATCGAGGTCACCACCCCTGACGGGTCCGTGTACCTGAACTACCTGCGGGAGCACATGGTGGTGCGGTCCGCGGCCAGCCGCCGGGAGTTCCCCGTCCGGCACGAGGAGCCGCTGCGGGCGGAGCTCCGGCACTTCCTGGCGTGCGTGAGGGGAGATGCAGTCCCCCGGGTGCCGGGGGAGGCGGGGCTGGAGGCCCTGGAGGTCGCGCAGCGGATCCTGGACGAGATGACGGTGGTGACCCCGCGCGTGCGGGTGTGACGGTCGCTAGCGCACGTACGCGCCCTGGAGGTCAGACGGCCACGCACGTCACCACCTGAACGACGCCGTGGATTCCACGGAGCCGCTCGGCCAGGGCGGGGATGTCCCGGCTCAGCTCCGCCCGGACGACGACCACCACGTCGTAGGGTCCCAGGGTGGCGTACACCTCGGACACCCCGGGGAGATTCCGGGCTTCCCGGGCGACCTGCGCGGGCGTGTTCCCGTCGAGGGTCAACAGCAAGAAGGCCAGGTTCACGGGCGGCTCCCTACCGGCTCCTTCGCCCTCAGCCCCACGGACTCCAGCAGGACCTCGGCCAGCACCCGCGCGCCCCACCACACCTGCTCGGTCGACAGCCCGCCGTAGGCGAGCAGCCACCCCCGGCGGTCCGGGGTGCCCAGGTAGAACGGCGCCAGCGGGCTCACGCGGACGCCCCGCCGACGGGCCAGCTCCGCCAGCTGCAGCTCGTCCAGTTCCCCCGTGAACTCCAAAAAGGCGTGCAGCCCTGCCTCCATCCCCCCCAGGCGCGCGACTCGCGACGCAGGCTGCAGGGCCTCCCGCAGAGCGCTGCGCCGCTCCGCGTACTGCCGCCGCACCCGGCGCACGTGCCGGTCGAAGTCGCCGCTTGCCAGGAACGCGGCCAGGGCCCGCTGTACGGGCCACGGGACCCGGTCCCCGGAACGCTCCCGGAGGCGCAGCAGGCGCTCCCGCAGCCACCTTGGGGCCACCACGTAGCCCAGCCGGAGTCCGGGCGCCAGGACCTTGGAAAACGTCCCCACGTACACCACCCGTCCGGCCCGGTCCATGCCCGCCAGCGCGGGCAGAGGCGGGCCGTCGAACCTCAGCTCGCTGTCGTAGTCGTCCTCCACCACGAGCCGGTCGTGCCGCGCTGCCCACTCCAGCAGGGCCACACGCCGGGACACGGACATGCGCACTCCCAGCGGGTACTGGTGCGAAGGGGTGACGTACACCACCAGGGGTGCACTGCCGAGGTCGCCCACCCGCAGCCCGTCGTCGTCCACGCGCACGGGCAGCAGAAGCGCTCCCCGGTCCTCGAGGGTTCTCCGCGCCGCGGGGTAGCCGGGCTCCTCCACAGCCACGGGGTCCCCAGGACGCAGGACCGCCTGCGCCACCAGGTCCAGGGCGCGCACCCCGCCGGTGGTGACCACGATGTCCTGCGGGCTACAGCGCAGTCCTCTGGCGCGGCCCAGGTATTCGGCGATGGCTTCCCGCAGGCCGGGGTCGCCCTCCGGCGGTCCCGCGTCTCGGGGCGGGCTCTGCCGGCCCACCGCCCGCCACATGCGCGCCCAGCTGCGCTGACTCATGGGCTCCACCACCTGACGGGGCAGGGTGAAGTCCACCCGGCACTCGTCCGGCCCGGAGGGGCCACCGTCGGGGTCCCGCAGGGGTTCCAACCACTGAGGAGGGGGACTTGCGACGCCTTCCGTTACCACGGACCCCACCGGTAGCTCCGCAGCCACGTAGGTGCCCGAGCCCCTCCGGGCCTCCAGGTAACCCTCGGCGACCAGCTCGTCGTACACCGCGGTCACCAACGTCCGCGAGCAGCCCAGGGACTCCGCCAGGGCCCGGGTGGATGGCAGGCGTGTTCCGGCCCTCAGCCGGCCCTCCAGGATGGCGAGGCGGATCTGTTGGGCCAGCTCATACGCCCTCGGCCTTCCCCGCACCGCGAAGCTCAGCTCCATAGAAGTGGCATTTGAATCTTGGACGAAAGTGGACGTTTTTGCAAACCACTTGGACCAGTAAGCTACGCGCGTGGGTGGCACTGCCGAGCTCTGGCATGGAGGTGGAGGTTGAGTACCCGGGACCTCACTGCGGGAGCACTGGCCACGGCCCTGGTGGCCGCCGCCACGTTAGCCATCCGGATCCCTGTCCCGGCGACCCAGGGTTACATCAACCTGGGCGAGACGGTGATCTACCTGACGGCCCTGCTGCTGGGTCCGGTCCACGGGCTGGTGGCGGGCGGCGTGGGCTCAGCGCTGGCCGACCTGCTGGGCGGCTACGCCCAGTTCGCGCCGTTCACCCTGGTCATCAAGGGAGCGGAGGGCTGGCTGGCCGGCTACCTCTTCTGGCAGGTGCTGAGGGGGTCGGAGGCGGCGGGAGCGCTGTGGGCCGGCCGCGCGGTGGTCGCCTGCGCCGTAGCGGGCGCGTGGATGGTGGCCGGGTACTACGTGACCGAGGCGTTCCTGCTCGGGCTGGGGCCCCAGGCGGCAGCTACAGAGGTCCCCGGTAACGTGTTCCAGGTCCTGTCAGGCGTCGTGGTGGGGCTGGCGGGGTCCTCGGTGCTCCGGGGCGTGGTCGCTTCCCGCTGATGCGGGTGGGGAAGGTCCCGCCCGAGCTCCTGGAGCGGCTGGTGTACCCGCACCTCGGCCGCAGGCCGGACGTCCTCGTCCGGGCCCGGGTGGGAGAGGACTGTGCGGTGGTGGACTTCGGGGAGTGGGTGTGCGTGCTCACCACCGACCCCATCACGGGCGCGAGCCGTCACCTGGGCCGGATCGCGGTGTACGTGGCCACCAACGACCTGGCGGCCACCGGCGCCGAGCCGGTGGCGCTGCTGATGGACGTCCTGCTCCGGGAGGGTGCGGAGGAGGACGAGTTGCGGGAGCTGATGGAGCAGGCGGGGCGGGCCGCCGCGGAGCTGGGGGCGGAGATCGTGGGCGGGCACACGGAGGTGACCGCGGACCTGCCGAGGACCCTGGTGGTGACCACCGCGGTGGGCCGGGCGCGCAAGGACGCCTTCGTCACCAGCTCCCGTGCCCGACCCGGGGACTTCCTGGTCCTCACCAAGGCCGCCGGGCTCGAGGGGACCGCGATCCTCGCTTCGGACTTCGAAGCGTACTTCCGGCGGCACCTGGGGGAGGACGTGGTACAGCGGGCCCAGGCGTTCCTGGACGAGATCAGCGTGTTGCGGGACGGGCGTACCGCCGTCCGCGCGGGTGCCCGGGCCATGCACGACGCCACCGAGGGCGGGGTCCTGGCTGCGGCGGTGGAGATGGCCACCGCCTCCGGGGTGGGGGTGGAGCTGTACGCGGACCGTGTCCCGGTGCGGCCGGAGACCGAGGCGGTGTGCTCCCTCGTGGACATAGACCCCCTGGGGCTGGTGAGCAGCGGGGCGCTCCTGGTGGCCACCCCGGTGCCCGACCGCACCGTGGCCGCCCTGGAGGAGGCCGGGGTTCCTGCGGCGGTGGTCGGGAGGTTCGTGGAGCGCGGCAACTGGAAGGTCCTGGGATGCCGGCGGGAGCCCCTGGAGCCGTACCCGGTGGACGAGCTGTGGCGGGCTCTGGAACGGCTGGAGCGGGAGACGCAGGAGGGGAGGTGATGCCGTTGCGTGAGGTCGGGACGGAGCGGATCAAGCGGGGGCTCGCGCAGATGCTCAAGGGCGGGGTGATCATGGACGTGACCACTCCGGAGCAGGCGCGCATCGCGGAGGACGCGGGCGCGGTGGCGGTGATGGCCCTGGAACGGGTGCCCGCGGACATCCGGGCGCAGGGCGGCGTGGCCCGGATGGCAGACCCCGCCCGCATCAAGGCCATCATGGCCGCGGTGACCATCCCCGTGATGGCCAAGGTCCGGATCGGCCACTTCGTGGAGGCGCAGGTGCTGGAGGCCATCGGGGTGGACTTCATCGACGAGAGCGAGGTCCTGACCCCCGCGGACGAGCACCACCACATCGACAAGCGGCGCTTCCGCGTGCCGTTCGTGTGCGGGGCCCGGGACCTGGGGGAGGCCCTGCGCCGCATCGGGGAGGGCGCGGCCATGATCCGCACCAAGGGCGAGGCGGGCACGGGCAACGTGGTGGAGGCGGTGCGGCACGTCCGCCAGATCCTAGACGAGATCCGCCGGCTGCAGGCCCTCCCGGAGGAGGAGCTGATGACCGCCGCCCGCGACCTGCGGGCGCCGTACGAGCTGGTGCTGGAGGTGCGGCGGCTGGGCCGCCTGCCGGTGGTGAACTTCGCCGCGGGCGGGATCGCCACGCCCGCGGACGCGGCGTTGATGATGCAGCTGGGTTGCGACGGCGTGTTCGTGGGCAGCGGGATCTTCAAGTCGGAAGACCCGGCCCGCCGGGCGCGGGCCATCGTGGACGCGGTGGCCCACTACGACGACCCGGACGCGGTGGCGCGGGCCTGCGAGGGCTTGGGCGAGCCCATGCGGGGGCTGGACGTGCGGCGGCTAGAGCCCGCAGAGCTCCTGCAGACCCGGGGCGGGTGAACAGCCTGAGGAGGTGGTTTTTCGTGAGGGTCGGCGTGCTGGCCCTGCAGGGAGACGTCTGGGAGCACGCGCAGGCGCTGCGCGAGGCCGGGGCGGAGCCCGTCCTGGTGCGGACGCCGCAGGCGCTGGAGGGCGTCCAGGCCCTGGTCCTCCCGGGAGGCGAGAGCACCACCCTCGGCGCCCTCATGGTGCGCTGTGGGCTCGACCAGGCCATCCGCCGCCGGGTGCAGGAGGGCATGCCGGTGTTCGGCACGTGCGCAGGGCTGATCCTCATGGCCCGGCGCGTCTCAGGCGGTGAACCCCCTCTGCTGGGCCTGATGGACCTGGCGGTGGAGCGCAACGCGTACGGGCGGCAGCGGGAGAGCTTCGAAGACGACGTGGTGTGCCCTGCGGTGGACCGCCACCCCTTCCGGGTGGCCTTCATCCGCGCGCCCGTGATCACGGAGGTGGGGGAGGGCGTGGAGGTGCTGGCCCGCCACGAGGGGTTACCGGTGCTGGTCCGACAGGGGCGCCTGCTGGGGGCCACCTTCCACCCGGAGATCACCGGCTACAGCGGCGTGCACCATTACTTCTGCAGCCTGGCGGGGCCCGCGGGCGGCGTGGGTTGACAGGCGGCAGGCCGTGCGATAATGGGGGTGCGGCGGAGCTGCCGCGCAAAACCGCATAGCAAGCCCTGGGGGAGCTCGGAAGAGCCGGGCTGAGAGTGCGGCCGGCCCAGCGGGCCAATGCCGCAGACCCCGAAGACCCGATCCAGGTAATGCTGGCGTGGGGAAGTGGCGAGACCACGGAAACCGCCAGGTCCTGCTCGGGCCTGGCGGTCGTGTTTGTGGGAGGTGCGCGTGGGACTGGCAGAGGAACTCTGGCAGGCCAACAGCCAGCTGGCGGAGGCGTGCTGCAACCATCCCTTCGTGCAGGGCATCGCCTCCGGCGAACTGCCCCTGGAGCGCTTTCGTTTCTACGTGGGGCAGGACGCGTACTTCCTCGACGCCTTCGTCCGGGCGTACGCCCTGTTGCTGGCCAAGGTTCCGGACCGGGAGGGCCTGGTGACCTTCAAGACCCTCCTGGATGGTGCCCTGGACGAGCTGCGGCTGCACCGGGAGTACGCGCGGCGTTGGGGGGTGGACCTGCAGCCGCGCCCGGCTCCCGCCACCGCCGCCTACACCGACTTCCTCCTGCGCACCGCGGCGCTGGAGCCCGTCGGACACGGGGTGGCGGCCCAGACCCCGTGCATGCGGCTGTACGCGTACCTGGGCTCCCGGCTCCAGACGGTCCTGCGGGCGGAAAGCCCGTACGGGGAGTGGGTGCGCACGTACGGCAGCCCGGAGTTCGAGCACCTGGCGCAGACCCTGGAGGGGCTGCTGGACCGCTACGGCGGGGACCGGACCCGGCTGGAGGAGCTGTACCGGCGGGCCATGCAGCTGGAGTACGAGTTCTTCGACAGCGCGTGGAGGTCTGTATGAGCCCGCAGGCCCTGCTACTGCGGTACCGCGCGCTGTGGGAGGCCGCCACCCGGCACCCGTTCCTGGAGGGCGTGCGCACGGGCGCCCTGCCGGAGCCGGCCTTCCGCCGCTGGCTGGTCCAGGACTACCACTTCGTCCGCGGGTTGCTGGCCTGTCAGGCGTACGTGCTGGCCGCCGCGCCGCGGGCGGACCAGCGGGTGGTGGCCTCGGGGCTGGTGGCCCTGGTGGACGAACTGGACTGGTTCGAGGGGCATGCCCGAGAGCGTGGCCTGGCCCTGGAGGCCCCCATCCACCCCACCTGCCAGGAGTACGTGGACTTCCTCCGGTCGCTGCGCCACGTCCCTTACCCCGCGCAGATCACCGCCCTGTGGGCGTGCGAGCGGGCGTACCTGGACGCCTGGACGGGTGCCGCACCAGGTGCCGCGCCGTACCGGGACTTCGTACGCCGCTGGACGCAGCCGGCTTTCGCGGAGTACGTGGCCGCGCTGGAATCGTGCGCCACCCGGGCGCTGGAAGCTGCGTCTGCGCCGGAACAGGAGGCTGCAGAGCAGGCCTTCCGGCGCGTGGCGGAGCTGGAGCGGGCTTTCTGGGAGATGACGTGGGAAGGAGGGAAACCTTGACGCGCAAGCTGGTCCTCACCGCGGTGTTCGCGGCGATCCCGGTGGTGCTTTCCTTCGTGCCGGGCTCGATTCCCGTCGCCGGCGCGAAGCTGCTGCCCTGGCAGCACATGACCAACGCGGTGGCCGGAGTGGTCCTGGGACCGTGGTACGCGGCCCTGGCCGCCACCCTGGCCGCGGTGCTCCGCAACCTGTTCGGCGTGGGCACCCTGCTGGCGTTCCCGGGCGGGATCCCCGGGGCTCTGGTGGTGGGCTTCGCGTACCGGTGGTGGCGGCACACCTGGGCGGGGCTGCTGGAACCCGTGGGGACCGGTCCCGTGGGAGCCACCCTCGGTAGCCTCCTGGTGGCACCCCTCTTTATGGGGAAGGCCATTCCCTTGTCCACGCTCCTGCCCCTCTTCCTGGCCAGCAGCGTACCTGGCGCGGTGCTGGGCTGGCTGGTGCTGCAGGCCCTGGTGCGGGCGCGGGTGGTGCCGGAGGTGGTGGCCTGATGGCGGAAGCTCGGGAAGCGACGCTTGCCGCCGAGTGGGGCGTTGAACCCATCCCCGCAGAGCGGCGGCCCTTGGCCGCGGTGGAGGTGTTCGTCCTGTGGTTCAACCTCGGGGTGAGCCTCCTGCTGCTGGTGGCCGGGGCGCTGCTGGTGCCGGGCTTGGGGTTGCGGGACGCGCTTGTCGCCACGGTGGTTGGAGCCGTTCTGGGGAACCTGCTGCTGGGGGTCGCCGCGTGGATCGGCGCCGAGGTGGGGGCGCCCAGCATGGTCCTCCTGCGGGCACCCCTGGGCATCCGCGGTTCTGTGGTGCCCACCGCCCTGAACGTG
>JBKBVM010000080.1:0-7682 GCA_046289555.1 bacterium | reverse complement strand
TCCGGCGGATTTCCTCCCGCAGGGCGTCCTCGGTGTCGCACGCCTCCTCCAGCGGGCCCTGGAACAGGGTGATGCGGTCCGGCAGCAGCGGCGGTTCGATGCCGCGCTCGGGTAGGGGGGTGCCCTCGTACAGCCCGAACAGCACCCCGTCCTCCGGCAGGCCCACCGCGGCCAGCTGTTCGGCGGTGGGCCAGTCCTCCACCACCACGTGCACGTTGTCCAGGGCCCGGCGGAAGGCTTCCGGGACCTGTGCCAGGGCTTCCTCCACCAGCTGCTGGAAGCGGCCGCGGCTCAGCCGCATGGCTCCTCAGCGCCCGAGGAGGCCGGCCGCAGCGCGTTCCGGCAGGGGCACCCCGCAACGCCGCAGCTGCTCCAGCCGCTCCGCCACCTGCTCCGGACGGTCCGCGCACACCGTCACGTGGCCCACCTTACGGCCTGGCCGCACTGCCTTACCGTACCAGTGGAAGGACGTCCCGGGGATCCGGAGCACCGCCGCGGGATCCGGCCGGGAGCCGATGAGGTTCACCATGGCGCACCAGCCGCGCGGCTGCGGCGATCCCAGGGGCAGGCCCGCTACCGCCCGCACGTGGTTGGCGAACTGGCTGGTGCAGGCGCCCTCGAGGGTCCAGTGGCCGGAGTTGTGCACCCGCGGGGCCATCTCGTTGGCCAGGAGCTGGCCGTCCACCTCGAACAGCTCCAGGCACAGGACGCCCACGTACTGCAGTGCTTCCAGGGCGCGGCGCGCGTAGGTGTGTGCCAGCTCCTCCAGGGCGGGGTCCAGGCCCGGGACGGGGGCCAGGGACAGCCGCAGGACGCCGCCCTCGTGGTGGTTCTCCACCACGGGGTAGCACACCACCTCGCCCGAACCGTCCCGCGCGGCCAGCACCGACAATTCCCTCCGGAAGGGGACCAGGGCTTCCGCCAGCAGCCCGCCGGACGCCCCGTCCACGCGGGGCGCGGCGAGCGGTGAACTCCCGGTCAGCGCTTCCCAGGCCGCCTGCAGGTCGTCCGGTGCCCTGAGGACCCGCTGCCCCTTTCCGTCGTAGCCCATCCGCCGGGTCTTCAGCACCGCAGGGAGCCCCACGTGCGCCACCGCGGCTTCCAGGTCCTCCCGGGAGTCCACCGCGGCGAACTCCGCTGTGGGGATCCCCAGGGAGCGGAAGAACTGCTTTTCCCGCAGCCGATCCTGGGCCACCTCGAGGGCTCTGGCTGGCGGGTACACCGGCACGGAACGCGCAAGCTCCGCGGCGGCGTGCACCGGCACGTTCTCGAACTCGTAGGTGACGCGCTCACAGGTGCGGGCCAGCTCGTGCAGGGCGTCGGGGTCGGTGTAGGCCGCCTGTAGGTGGCGACCCACCGCCGCAGCGCAGGTGTCCGCCGCGGGGTCCAGGAAGGTGAACTGTAGCCCCAGGGGCAGGCCGGCCAGGCCCAGCATCCGCCCCAGCTGCCCGCCGCCGAGGACTCCGATCCTCACGGTACCGTGCGGGGGTCGGCCTGCTCCAGAACCGCCTGGGTCTGCGCGGCGCGGTAACGGCGCAGGGCTTCCCGCACGTGCGGGTGTTTGTTCCCGAGGATGCTGGCCGCGAGGATGGCGGCGTTCACCGCGCCCGCGCGCCCGATGGCCAAAGTCCCCACCGGCACGCCCGCGGGCATCTGCACGATGGACAGCAGGGAGTCCAGACCCCTCAGGGCCTGGGTTTCCACGGGCACCCCCAGCACGGGCAGGACGGTGTTGGCCGCGGTCATCCCCGGGAGGTGGGCGGCGCCCCCTGCCCCTGCGATGATGACCTCCAACCCGCGGGCCTCCGCGCTTTTCGCGTACTCGTACAACAGGTCGGGCGTGCGGTGCGCGGACACCACGCGGACCTCGTACGGTACCCCCAGCTGGTCCAGGGTCTCCGCAGCGTGCCGCAACGTCTCCCAGTCAGACCGGGAGCCCATGATCAGGCCGACCAAGGGCTGCATCAAGGCGATTGTAGCAGCCGTCTAACCGAGGGGCTTGCGGGCCCGGAGGGTGACCGACCGCAGGGACACCCTCCACGGGCCGCAATCGGCCTGCGACTCCTCCACGACCTCCGCGGCGTGGAAGCCCGCCTCCGCCAACAACCGGAAGTACTCCTGCAAGCTCACCGCGCCGGCCACGCAGGCGCTCCAGGCCTGCGGGTCCTCCCGGAGTTCCGGCGGGACGGCGCGGTGCGCCACGACGTCGGAGACCACGAGGCGACCTCCGGGCCGCAGCACCCGGTGGGCCTCCCGGAACGCCTGCGCCTTGTCCGGGACCAGGTTCACCACGCAGTTGCTCACGACCACGTCCGCGAAGCCGTCAGAAAGCGGCAGCGCCTCGAGTTCGCCCACCACGAAGTGGGCGTTGGCAACGCCCAGGGCCGCGGCGTTCCGCCGGGCCAGGGCCACCATCTCCTCCGTCAGGTCCACTCCAACCGCCTGCCCGTGGGGTCCGACCGCCTGAGCGGCGCGCAGTACGTCCAGGCCTGCGCCGCTTCCGAGGTCCACCACAACTTCTCCCGGAACCAGGCTTGCGTGGGCGACCGGGCTTCCGCACCCCAAAGACAACCGCACGAGACCGGCCGCCTCTGGATCCAGTGGGGGTGCGCAGCGGCACCCACACCCCGCGGTCCCCTCCAGGGCAAGCCGGGCGTAGTGCGCCCGGACGGCGAGCTGGATCGGCCGGGTGGACACGGTTCGCCCTACCCCCTGAATCGACGTATATCGATTCCATCAAGAGCCAGGACCATCAGCCGGGCGGTCTGGGGACACGCGCTGGCGAGCTCCTGGGAGGCCTGCAGCCGCGGGTCGGCTTCCGCCCGCGGGACCTCTTGGAATCCGAACTGGCGGGCGAAGTAGTCGGCCGCGGTCTCCGTGAGGAGGTAAACCTGGCGCACGCCCAGCCGGCCGGCTTCGGCCAGAGCTTCGCGGCAGAGCCGGCGTGCGATCCCGCGGTTCCGGCACCACGGAGCCGTCGCCACGGACCGCAGCAGGGCCACGTCCCCGTACACCTCGATCCCCGCGGTCCCTACGACCCCCTCCGGTTCCTCCGCCAGCCAGAAGGTTTGTAGGTGGTCCCGCACGCCCGCGCTGGGTAGGCCGCAGCGCGCCAGCAGCGCCAGCACGGAGGGTTCGTCGTGTGGAGTGGCGCGCCGGACGTTCACGTCTGCACCTCCTGGAAGGGATCCACAGACACCTCGGCCGCGGTGTGCGCCGTGCTATAAATCATTAGTGGGGACTTCTATATTAGGGTTAAATCCCTCCCCAGAGAAGAAGAGAAGAAGATTAATAATCTTTGGTCGCCGCCACCACAATGACCAAAGCCGCAATCGTCATAATAAACAGAGCGAAAAGGATGAGGGAATTCACGGCTACACCTCTAAAGCACTACGACTTCCAGTTCACCGCCGCCCTTGTCTACGATGATTAAATCACATGAGGATTGTTCGAGCAGCTCCGCCGCCAAGCGCTTGACCGCGTCCTTCCGGATCCGGTAGTAGGCCCACGGGCCACGCCGTTCGACCTCCACCAGCCCCGCGTCCCTGAGTACCCTCAGGTGGTGGGACACGGTGGGCTGGCTCAGGAGCAGGGCCGCCTGCAGCTGGCACACGCAAAGGGTCCCCCACCGCGCCAGGAGCTTGAGCGCCAGCAGCCTAGCGGGCTCGCCCAGGGCCGCAAACGCGTCCGCCAGCGCAACAGAGCGCTGTCGGGCTTCCTCCGGCACCTCAGGGACCCGGCAGCGCGTCCGGGACAGCTCGAAGGGGGCTTCCGTCACCTGCACCGGCTCCACGGCCGCAGGCTAGTCCATTCATCGACGAATGTCAATACTTAGAGGGCCCGGGTGGCTCCCCGGCCCAGGACCACCAGCCCCGAGGGATCCACGTGGTACCGGCGCGCGTCCTCCTCCGGGTCGAAGCCGATCACGGTTCCCGGCTCCAGGGTGTTGAAGCGGTCCACGATGACCCGGCGCAGCCGCACCCCAGGCCGCAGAACGCAGTAGTCCATCACCACCGACTCCTCCACCTCCACGTCCTCCTCCACGCGCACCTCGCGGCCCAGCACCGATCGCACGACCCGGCCACCGTGGATCACGCAGCCTTCCCCGAGCAGGGAGTCCCGGACTTCTCCGAAGACGATGCGGGCGGAGGGTCCCGCGTACGGTGCGCCCTTGATGGGCCACAGGTGGTTGGAGAGATCGAATCGGGGCTGCGGCCCCAGCAGGTCCATGTGCGCGCGCCAGTACGCTTCCAGGGTCCCCACGTCGCGCCAGTAGCCGGGCTCTTCGTACGGCTTGGTGCCGGGGATTCGGTTGGTGTGGAAGTCGTACGCGAACACGCGGTGGCCGGAGACCAGGGCCGGCAGGATGCTCCGGCCGAAGTCGTGCTCCGTGTCCCTAGAGGCGTCCTGGGTCACCGCCTCCACCAGAAGGCGGGCGTCGAACAGGTAGTTGCCCATGGAGGCCAGGGCGAACCCGGGCCGGCCCGGCATGGGGCGGGGCCGGACGGGCTTCTCCTCGAAGCCCCGCACCCGGCCGTCGGCATCGGTTTCCAGCACGCCCATGCGGGTGGCCTCCTGCAGGGGTACGGGCAGGGCGGCCACCGTCACCTCCGCCCCCCGGTCCAGGTGGAAGTCCACCATCTGCGAGACGTCCATCCGGTAGATGTGGTCGGCGCCGAACACGGCCACCAGGGCCGGCCCGAAGTCCCGGATGAGGTTCAGGTTCTGGTACACGGCGTCCGCGGTGCCCCGGTACCAGGAGTCGCCCCACCGCATCTGGGGCGGCACCACCAGGACGAAGTGGTCCTCGTGCAGGCCGCTGGCCCGCCAGGCGTGGCGGAGGTGGTCGATCAGGGACTGGGACTTGTACTGCACCAGGATGTACAGGGAGAAGACGTTGGAGTTGATCAGGTTGCTGAGCACGAAGTCCACGATGCGGTACTTGCCGCCGAAGGGGACCGCGGGCTTGCTGCGGTCTCGGGTCAGAGGGTGCAGCCGTTCACCGCGCCCGCCCGCCAGCACCAGGCCGAGGATGCGTCGACGGCCACCCGGAGAGGGCCGGTCGGGAATCGTGGCCATGGATCCCCCCGCGTCCCCATCATACCGGCCACGGGCTTGCGGACAGGGCCTGAACTGCAACCCCCGCGTCGCGGAACGCCTGTCGAAGCTGCCAGCGAAGCTGGCGCTCCGCTTCCGCCCGGTACGGGGGGAGGACCGGGACGGCCACGCGGAGGCTCACACCCGCCGGCGACAGCTCCACCAACGGGTCCACCTCCACAGGACCGGTCACCCAGTCCGGGTGCGCCGCGACCCACGCACCCGCCACCCGCTGCGCCACCGCCGCCGCGGCGTCCAGGTCCGCGTCCGCGGGCAGGGTCGCGAGCACCACCGCGCGCAGGTAGCCCCGGCTGAGGTTCGCGAAGCGGGTGATCTCGCCGTTGGGGATGGTCACCAGCTCCCCCGTGTACCGACGGATCTGCGTGTTCCGCAGGGTGATCTGCTCCACTTGGCCCAGCTCTCCCCCCACGGACACCACGTCGCCCACCTGCAGGCCGCCGTCCAGCAGCAGGAAGAACCCAGACAGGCTGTCCCGCACCAGGGTCTGGGCGCCCAGCCCCACCGCCAGCCCCGCGATCCCGGCGCTGGCGAGGACCGCGGTGGCGTCCACGTGGACCTGCCGCAGGATCATCACCAGCGCCACGAAGTACACGGTGTAGCGCACCACGCTGTGGGCCAGGGACGCCAGGGTCCGGGCGCGGGCGAGGCGTGCCTCGTAGTCCCGGACTCCCGGCAGCGGCTGGAGCAGGCGGTCGAGCACGCGGCGCGACAGGGGCACGACCGTCGCGGCTGCGGCCACGATGACCGCTACGGCCACCAGGGTCCGCACGGCGGCGGCCAGGTGGGCCGGAGACGCCAACTCTCGAAGGACTTCTCGCACGAACTCCACGTTAGATCTCCCCCCGGTCGCGGCGTACAGCCAGGTCAATGAACAGCGCCGCGGACCACCCGAAGGCCGGAGCCGCCTGGGTGCCCGGTTGGCCCGTCTCGGGGTTGTAGTACTCCCGGATGTCCGGGAAGGCCGCCACCATGTCCAGGGTGCGGTCGCACAGCTCACGGGCGCGGTCCGGGTAGCCGCAGCGCAGCAGCGCCTCGATCAGCAGGTAGTTGATGTTGACCCACACGGGGCCGCGCCACATGCGGTCCGGGTCGTAGGTGGGGTCGCACCGCGCCACGGTGGGCACCGGGTAGGGCGTCCAGAAGCTCTCCGGGTCCTCCAGGCGGTCCACCAAGGACGCGCGGACGGCTTCCGGCATCCGGCCGGTCAGGAGGGGGAACAGGGACACCGCGGCGAGGACGGGCACTCGCTCGTGGCCCTGCTCCGTCATCCGCTGGGCCCAGAAGACCCTGGCTTTCGGGTCGTACAGGTGCTGCAGGAGCGAGTCTGCCAGCTGGTCCGCCTGCGCCCGCCACGCCCGGGCCTCCTCCGGAAAGCCCAGGGCCGCGGCGATGTAGCCCAGGGACTCGGCCTGCAGGCACAGGTAGCTGTTGAGGTCGGGCGACTCCACCGGCATCCCATGATCCCACAGGGGGCTGTCGTCCAGGCCCGAGGAGAAGGGGTGGTCGTACTGGCAGACACCGTCCCCGTCCCGGTCGCACCGCTCCAGCCACCACCGCTGCCACCGGACTAGGGGCTCGTACATCTCGTCCAGGAAGTCGGTATCCCCCGTGGCCTCGTAGACGCGCCACAGGCACCACCCGGCTACCGGTGGTTTGGTCACCGAGGCGTCCACCGGATACCCCATCCGCTCCACCAGCCCCTCGTCGAACACGCAGTCCGGGACCATGCCGTCGGGCCGCTGGTGGTCGAACAGCACCCGGAACTGGTCGTGGGCCAGCTGGGCGTCCACGTGCCGGTAGGCCAGGGCGTGGAAGAAGGCGTCCCACTGCCACAGCCCCACGTAGTGCACCTTGGAGGGGACCATGGCTTCCCGGGTGACGTAGAACCGGCTGCTGATAAGTCCCGCCCGCATCAGGTACCAGGCGTACAAATAAGCGGCGCGCAGGTGGGGCGGGCACGGAGGGACTCGGTCGAACCACTGGCGCCACCGGTGCTCCGCGTCCTCGAACAGGCCCAGGGGCTGGATCCGGCGGTCGAACCCCAGTCGCGGGGTGATGTTGAGGGTGAACAGAGGCTGCGGGTGATCGTCCACCACCAGCGTCACCCGCCACTGACCAGCCTCCGTGGCCACCGCCTCGTTCCGTAAGATCGGGGCGTTGGTGGTGTACGCGATGTTGCGGACACCCCTGGCGCGGCCACCCCGGCGATCGGGGGTGAAGCTGTCCGCACGCACCACGAACCGGATGCCCCAGCGGCCCCGCGGCGGGCGTAAGGCTAGCAGCTCGGGCGTGGCGAAGCACAGCTCGAACCGTCCCAGGGGGGTGTGGAACACGAGCACGTGGGGGTAGGGGGCGAGGTCCCACGCCAGGGGCTTCCCGTCCCCGTCCAGCAGCTCCGCCTCTTTGATCAGAGGCGGCCGGACCCGGTAGGTCCCCTCTGCATACTCCAGCTTCGGCCACCGCTCGCATACCCTCACGTACAGCCGGTGCCGCTGGGACTCCCGGAACACCAGGATCCGGCTCCCTCGATCGGTGAAGGGGACGGCGGTGGGGTCCAGGCGCGA
>JBKBVM010000007.1:0-23676 GCA_046289555.1 bacterium | reverse complement strand
TCGCCGCGGTGCCGGGCATGCGGGAGCGCACCGTCATCCTGGACGGGTTCAGCAAGACGTACGCCATGACCGGCTGGCGGCTCGGCTACGGGGTCATGCCGGCCAAGTTGGCGGAGGCGGTGACGCGCTTTGCGGTGAACGTGTACTCCTGCCCGGCCGCCTTCTCTCAGGTGGCGGGGATTGCGGCCCTGGAGGGACCCCAGGAGGCCGTGGACGCCATGGTGGCGGAGTTCCGGCGCCGTCGGGATCGGGTGGTGCAGGGGCTCAACGCCATCGACGGGATCCGGTGCTCGACCCCGCAGGGGGCCTTCTACGCCTTCCCCAACGTGAGCGCGCTGGACCCAGACGGCAAGGCGTTCGCGGACTACCTGCTGGAGGAAGCAGGGGTGGCGGTGCTGAGCGGTACGGCGTTCGGCGAGGGGGGCCGAGGCTACGTGCGGATCTCGTACGCCACCAGCCTCGAGAACCTGGAGTTAGCCCTGGACCGCATCGCCTCAGCGGCTGCGGCCTTCCGGCGTCGCTAGGTTGGCATGTGGAGGCTGGCCGGCAGGAACCGGGGGGGGCCACCGGGGGGTGCCGCGTCGTGGTTACTCCTCGTACACCACCACCCCCTCCGCCAGCTGCCGACGCCATCTGGCCTCCACCTTCTCCGCGAACACGTGGAGTTGCAGATTGCGCAGCCCGGCCGCCTTGTACACCGCGGAGAAGGCGTCCTCCCGGGGCGGGTCCGCGTACACCACCAGCACGTCCACGTCGCTGGCGGCGGTAAAGTCGCCCCGCGCGTAGGAGCCGAACAGGACGACCCGCCGCAGCGGCAGGAGGCCGCGCAGTCGTGGAACCGCCGCCTGCAGGGCGTCTAGCACCTGCTGGCGGCTATAGCGCGGCGAGAAGACCCTCACAGAACCCGAGGATGCGCGCGGCATATCCGACCAACCGTTCCGCTTCTCCCCCGCGTGTACAGGTACCGGGGAGCACCGCGTTGGTGGGCGTTCGGGTACCGGGTGGGGATGTAGGCCTTGTCCAGCTCCAGGGCCAGCTGGTGCAGCTCCTTGGGAACGGTCTGCAGGTCGGCCAGCTCCTCCAGCAGCCCGGCCACCGAGTGACCCCAGGCTTCCCTGCCCAGTTTCTGGAACACGGCCTTCACGGCCTTCTCAGCCGCCTGCTGGGCGGAGAAGCACGCCCACTCGTAAAACCCGCCCTGCACGTCGGAGCGGGCGTGGTCGAGGTCTCCCCGCGCCTGGTTCATCCAGTCTGCGCTGCGCTCCATGAGCCCCCTGTGACCCTGGACGGGGCGGTGTGCGTCCGACCCCATGGTACCTCGGCAGGCCCTGCGGTGGTCCAATCCGCCCCTGTGCCGCGTTCATTCGGTGGAGGAGTACGGTGCCGCGTGGCCCCGGACAGGGGCCCGGCCGGGGAGGGAGGAGCATGCTGGCGAAGGTGCGGTCAAGCTCGGTGCTCGGTCTGGAGGCGTACCCCGTGGAGGTGGAGGTGGACGTGGCCACGGGGTTGCCGGGGTTCGCCATCGTGGGGCTGCCAGACACCGCGGTACAGGAGGCCAAGGAGCGGGTGCGGGCGGCCATCAAGAACGCCAACTTCGAGGTCCCCGCCCGGCGCATCACCGTGAACCTGGCACCCGCGGACGTGCGCAAGGAGGGTCCCAGCTTCGACCTGCCCATGGCGGTGGCGGTGCTGGCGGCTACGGGCCAGGTGCCCGCGGAGGCGTGCGAGGGGACCCTGTTCCTGGGCGAGCTGAGCCTGGACGGGGCCGTGCGGCCAGCCAACGGCGTGCTGTCGGCAGCCCTTCACGCGGCCCGCTCAGGGCTGCGGCGGCTGGTGGTCCCCGCGGACAACGCCCGGGAGGCGGCCATCGTGCCCGGGGTGGAGGTGTACGGGGTGTCGCACCTCCTGGAGGCGGCGCGGTTTCTGTCCGGGGAGCTGTTGCTGACCCCGGTGACCTCCAACGGCGCCCACGAACCGGAGCCGGACGAGGAGGTGGACTTCTCCGAGGTACGCGGCCAGGAACACGCCAAACGAGCCTTGGAGATCGCGGCCGCGGGCGGCCACAACGTCCTGCTGGTGGGCCCCCCGGGCTCCGGGAAGACCATGCTGGCGCGTCGGCTGCCCACCATTCTTCCGCCCATGACGTGGGAGGAGGCGGTGGAGGTGACCCGCATCTACAGCGCCGCGGGCGCGATCCCGGCCAGGGGCGCCCTGATGCGTCGCCGGCCGTTCCGGGCTCCGCACCATACGGCGAGCTACGCGGCTCTGCTGGGCGGCGGGAACGTACCGCGACCGGGTGAGGTGAGCCTGGCGCACCATGGGGTCCTGTTCCTGGACGAACTGCCGGAGTTCCACCGGGACGCCCTCGAGGCCCTGCGGCAGCCCCTGGAGGAGGGCCGGGTGACGCTGGCGCGCGCTGCAGCCACCGTCACGTTCCCGGCCCGGTTCACCCTGGTGGCCGCCATGAACCCCTGCCCGTGCGGCAGCCGCGGGGACCGGCTCCGCGAGTGCTCCTGCACGCCCTCCCAGGTGCGCCGCTACCAGGCCAAGGTCTCGGGGCCCCTGCTGGACCGTATCGACCTGCACGTGGAGGTCCCGCGTCTGGAGAGCCGCACGCTGCTGGAAGGACAGACAGGCGAGCCCTCCTCCGCCATCCGGGATCGGGTGGCGCGGGCGCGGCGGCTGCAGGAGGAGCGGTACGGGGGCAAGCCGTACCGCTGCAATGCCCATGTCCCCGGCCGCGTGCTAAGGAAGGTGGCTACCCCGGACGCCGCGGGGCGGGAGCTGCTGCGGGCGGCTATCGACCGGCTGGGCCTGTCCGCTCGCGCCCACGACCGGATTCTCCGTGTGGCCCGTACCATCGCCGACCTGGAGGGCTCGGAGCGGGTTACGGCGGCGCACGTGGCAGAGGCCATCCAGTACCGTTCCCTGGATCGAACCCGATGACGGAACGGGAAGCGTGGCTCCTGCTCAACGCCGCCCCGGGCGTGTCCGTGCGGGTCAAGCACCGGCTGGTGGAGGCTGCCGGGGGCGTGCGGGAGGCGGTGGCCCTCGGCGCGCCGACCCTGACGGAGTGGGTGGGGGAACGGTGCGCCCGCAGGCTCACGGAGTTCTTGGGACGTGTCAGTCCTGCCGCATTGCTGGAGGACGCGGGCCGCTGCGGTGCGGAGGTGGTGACGCTCGCGGATCCCCACTACCCGCAGGCCCTCCGCCAGATTCCGGACCCGCCGCTCGCCCTGTACGTGCGGGGCCGCCTGCCCGACGGTGTCCGCGTGGCGGTGGTCGGGAGCCGCAACCCCTCTGCGGACGGGGAGTACGTGGCGCAGCGCATGGCCGCAGAGCTCGCAGCGGCCGGCGTGTGCGTGGTGAGCGGGCTGGCACGGGGGATCGACGCCGCAGCGCACCGGGGCGCCCTGGAGGCCGGAGGCCCCACGGTGGCGGTACTGGGCTGCGGGGTGGACGTGGGCTATCCCGCCGGCCACGAGGCGCTGGCAGACCAGGTGGCCGCCTGCGGGGCGGTGGTGAGCGAGTACCCTCCCGGCACCCCACCGGCCAAACACCACTTCCCGCTGCGGAACCGCCTCATCAGCGGGCTGTCGCGGGCCGTGGTGGTGGTGGAGGCTACCGTGCGGAGCGGTGCCCTCATCACCGCGGACCTGGCTCTGGAGCAGGGCCGGGAGGTGTTCGCGGTGCCCGGCAGCGTGCTGAACCCGCGGTCCGCAGGACCCCACCGCCTGCTTCGGGAGGGCGCGGCGTGGGCGGAGTCCGCGGCGGACGTGCTGCAGGCTCTGGGTATCACTCCGGGCCCGTCCCGGCAACACCCGGTGGGCCCCGTGGAGGCACGCGTGCTGGAGTGGCTGCGGGAACCGCGCTTCCCGGACGAGCTGGTGAGCGCGGGGGTTGGAACGGCCGGCGCGGTGAACGCGCTGCTGGTGGCCCTGGAGGTGCGGGGCTTGGTGCAGCGCCTTCCCGGAGGCCGTTACGTCTCCCGCCTCGGGCAACCTGCGCGGACGCACGACCCCGCGCGGACCCCTTGACAAGCCTCCCCCGAAAGGGCCAAAACTAAACCAAAAGTCCGGAGGCCGGGGATGGGGGCACTCCCGCGTTACCAGCTGTGGATTTCCGGTGAGTCCGTGCCCGCGGCCTCTGGACAGACCTTCACCCTGCTGGATCCCGCCACGCAGGAGCCCTTCGCGGAGGTGGCCAGCGCGGGACCGGAGGACGTGGAACGGGCGGTCGCTGCCGCCCACCGCGCGTTCACCGCTGGCCCGTGGCGCCGGCTGAACACCCGAGAGCGGGGCCGCCTCCTCCTCCGGGTCGCGGACCTCATCCGACAGCACGCGGAACAGCTCGCCCGCACCGAGAGTCGCAACGTAGGCAAGCCCATCCGGGAAGCCCGAGAGGAAGTCCAGCTGGCCGCGGACTGTTTTGAGTACTACGCGGGAGCAGTGAACAAGGTGGGCGGCCACACGGTGCCGGTGGCGGCCCCGGGCGTCAGCCTGACCTTCCGCGAACCCATCGGCGTCTGCGCCCTGATCGTGCCGTGGAACTTCCCCATCGCCATCACCGCCTGGAAGCTAGCACCTGCGCTGGCCATGGGGAACACGGTAGTGGTCAAGCCCGCCACGCAGACCCCCCTGACCGCCCTGCGGCTGGCGGAACTGGCCGCGGAGGCGGGCCTTCCGCCGGGTGTGGTGAACGTGCTGCCCGGCCCAGGCGGGGTCGTCGGGGAGGCGCTGGTGCGCCACCCCTTGGTTCGGAAGGTGTCCTTCACCGGCTCGACGGAGGTGGGCCGCGACATCCTGCGGTTGAGCGCGGACGGGATCAAGCGGGTGACCCTGGAGCTGGGCGGAAAGTCGGCCAACATTGTGTTCGCGGACGCGGACCTGGAGCGGGCGGTGCCTTCGGCCGCGTGGAGCGCTCTGGGCAACGCGGGTCAGGACTGTTGCGCCCGCAGCCGGCTTTTCGTGGAGCGCCGGATCTTCGACACCTTCGTGACCCGACTGGCGGACTTGGTCCAGCGGATCCGGCTGGGCCATCCCCTGGACGAGCAGACGGAGATGGGGCCCCTCGTGAGCCTCGCGCACCGCGAGCGGGTGCGCGGCTACGTGACGGTGGGCCAGGAGGAGGGGGCGCGTCTTCTCTGCGGGGGAGACGTGCCGCAGGACGGTGCCTTGGACCGCGGTGCCTACCTGCGCCCGGCCATCTTCGTGAACGTCCGGCCGGCCATGCGGGTGATGCAGGAGGAGATCTTCGGACCGGTGATCTGCGCCATGCCCTTCGACACCGAGGAGGAGGCCGTGGCCCTGGCCAACGACAGCCGCTACGGCCTCTCTGGCTCCGTGTGGACGCGGGATCTGGGCCGCGCCCTGCGGGTGGCCCGGGCTGTGGAAACCGGGGTGCTGTCGGTGAACTCCGGCCACAGCGTCCACCTGGAGGCGCCCTTCGGGGGCGTGAAGGAGAGCGGGGTGGGCCGCGAGCTGGGCCTGGCGGTGCTGGACCACTACAGCGAGTGGAAGAGCGTGTTCGTGGACACGCGGCCTTGAAACGAGCCGGGCAAACCACGGAGAAGGGAGGGGGACGCATGGAGGGCAAGGGATGGAGCCGCAGGCAGTTCCTCAAGCGGGGAGCGTCGTCCATGGCCGCGACCATCGCGGCGGCGGCGCTCGCGCGTATGGGGGTCAACCCTCGGGAGGTCCAGGCCCAGGAGCGACGGCAGCCCCGGATCAAGTGGCGGATGCAGACGTACGCGGGCACCACCCTGGGCCAGCACGTGATCAAGCCGTCCATTGACGCCTTCAACCTCGCCGCGAACGGGGAGATGGTGATCGAGCTGTACTACGCGGACCAGCTGGTGCCCCAGGGCGAGCTCATCAAGGCCCTGCAACGGGGGGTGCTGGACGCGGTGCAGACGGACGAGGACTCCGCCCAGTCGCCGGTGGACGTCTCGGTGTTCGGCGCGTACTTCCCCTTCGCCACGGAGTACTCCCTGGACGTGGCCACCCTGTTCCACTGGTACGGCCTGGACAAGATCTGGCGGGAGGCCTACGCAAAGGTCCCCAACGTGACCTGGCTCAGCGCGGGTTCCTGGGACCCGTGCAACTTCGCCACCACCAAGCCCATCCGCTCCCTCAAGGACCTGAGGGGGCTCCGGGTCTACATGTTCCCCACCGGGGGCCGGTTCATGCAGCGGTTCGGCGTGGTCCCCGTGTCCCTGCCCTACGCGGACGTGCAGATGGCCATCCAGACCGGAGAGCTGGACGGCGTGGCCTGGAGTGGCATCACGGAGGTCTACACGGTGGGATGGGCGGACGTGACCAAGTACTACCTCACGAACCCCATCTCGGGGGCGTGGATCGGCTCGTACCTGGTGAACACCCGCAGCTGGGAGCGCCTGCCCCGCCACCTGCAGACCCTGTTCCGGCTGTGCATCGACTCCTCCCACTACTACCGCCTCCATTGGTACTGGTGGGGGGAGGCCCACTATCGGGTGAAGGGCGGCAAGCTCCGGCTGACCTCCATCCCGGAGAAGGAGTGGGACACGGTCCGGAAGGAGGCGTATAAGTTCTGGGACGAGGTGGCCAAGCGCAGCCCGCGGACCGCGCAGGTGGTGAAGGTCCTGCGCGAGTACGCGGAGGTCATGCGCAAGGCCGGCCCGCCCTACCGGTGCGGCTGAGAAGTTCGGGGAAGAAGCGGTGGCACCTGCGGGCCGATGAGCCAGCCTCCCGCGGATCCCGTGGTGGAGCCCGTGGCCCGGGCGGTGCCCCGGATGCCGCGGCTGGTGGTGCTCTATGTGCGCTCGGTGGAACGCCTCGGCCGGGCCGTGGGGGTGCTGGCCATGGTCCTCACCTTCGTCCTGGCCGCGATCCTCCTGGAAGCCTCCGTGGCGCGGTTAGCCTTCGGGACCTCCCACATCTGGAGCGTGGAGCTCGCCCAGTTCACCATGTCCGCCTACTACCTCTTGGGGGGTGCCCTGTCCGAGCAGGACGGGGTGCACGTGCGGATGGACCTCTTCTACAGCCGCCTGAGCCCCCGGGGTAGACTCCTGATGGACTGCATCACCGCGCCCCTCGCGATCGTGTATCTCGGCTTCCTCTTCTACGGGGGGATCCGCAGCAGCATCTGGGCGATCGAGAACAACCAGGTGAACTACACGCCCTGGGCACCGCCCATGGCTCCCGTCAAGCTCATCATGACCGCGGGGATCGGGCTCATGCTCCTGCAGCAGCTGGCCATCTTCTTCAAGGACCTGGCGCGCCTGCTGGGGAGGGCGATGGAGTGAGCCACAACGCCGTCGCCCTCCTCATGTTCTTCTCCATGATGGCCCTGCTGGCCACCGGCCAGCGGATGTACGCGGTCATCGGGTTCGTGGGGGTGGCGGCGGCGGTAGGCCTGTGGGGCCCGGAGACCGCGGAGATGCCCTTCGACGCCGCCATCACCACCCTGAACTGGTACCCGCTGCTCACCCTCCCCATGTTCGTGTTCATGGGCTACATGTTCGCGGAGACGGGGATCGCCAACGACCTGTACTACATGTTCCACGTGTGGTCCGGGCGCCTCCGCGGGGGGCTCGCGGTGGGGACCATCCTGATGATGGTCCTGATCGCGGCCATCAACGGACTGAGCGTGGCGGGGCTGGCCATCGGCGCCACCGTAGCCCTGCCGGAGATGCTGCGGCGGGGCTACGACAAGGTCATGATCACGGGCGTGATCCAGGCCGGCAGCACCCTCGGGATCATGATCCCGCCCAGCGTGGTCCTCGTGCTGTACGGTATGATCGCCCGGGTACCGGTGGGGCACCTGTGGTTCGCCGGGATCCTGCCCGGGCTGCTGCTGGGCGGGTTGTTCATCCTGTACGTGCTGGTCCGGTGCTGGCTGCAACCCGAGCTGGGCCCTCCCCTGCCGAAGGAGGAGTTGGAGCGGATCACCTGGGGCGAGAAACTCCGGCTGCTCCGGGCCGGGATCATCCCCCTCGTGATCTTCGTGTCCATGACGGGGCTGTTCCTGGCAGGGGTCACGAGTCTCGTGGAGTCCTCCGCGGTGGGGATGCTGGCCACCACCCTGGCCGCGGCGATCCGGCGGCGTCTCACCTGGCGGGCGCTGGTGGAAGCCACCCGCAAGACGCTCGGTGTGAGCTGCGTGTTCATGTGGATCATCCAGGCGGCGTTGCTGTTCTCCGCGGTGTTCGACGGGCTCGGCGCCAGCCGGGCCCTGGAGGAGCTGTTCCTGGGACAGTGGCACCTCTCGCCCTGGGCGGTGATCGCCATGATGCAGGCCTCCTTCCTGTTCATGGGGACCTTCCTGGACGACACCGCCATGCTGGTCATCGTGGCCCCCCTGTATGTGCCCCTGGTGAAGAAGCTGGGGTTTGACCCGGTCTGGTACGGGGTGCTGTACACCATCACCTGCCAGATCGCGTACATGACGCCCCCGTTCGGGTACAACCTGTTCCTCATGCGAGCCATGGCACCTCCGGAGATTACCCTGGCGGACATCTACCGGTCCATCACCCCCTTCGTCCTGGTGATGATCCTGGGACTGGTCATCGTCATGCTGTTCCCGCAGATCGCCACCTGGCTGCCGGAACTGTACTTCCGGCGCGGGGGCTAGCGGCGCGTGGAGGAGGTGAGCGGGTGGCACACGAGCGGAAGATCCCGGGCCAGATCGGGCTGGACGAGTTGCGGGAGCTGGTGGAGACGGGTCAGGTGGACACGGTCCTCACGGTGTTCCCCGACCTGTACGGCCGGCTGCTGGGCAAACGCGTCAGCGGTCCGTTCTTCCTGGACCACGTGGCTGGCGACGGCATGCACGCCTGCGACTACCTGCTGGCGTGCGACATGGAGATGGACCCGGTCCCTGGCTACGCCTTTACCAGCTGGGAGGCGGGGTACGGGGACATCCGCCTGGTTCCGGACTTCCGGACCCTTCGGGTCGCCTCCTGGTTGGACGCGAGCGCGGTGGTGCTGTGCGACGTGTACGAGGAGGAGCGGGACGTCCTGGTGGAGGTGGCGCCCCGCACCGTCCTGCGCCGGCAGGTGGACCGGGCCCGAGCCCTGGGGTACGTGGCCATGGGCGGGTCGGAGCTGGAGTTCTACATCCTGCGGGACTCCTACGAGGAGGCGGCCCGCAAGCGCTACGTGGGCCTGGAGCCGTTCGGCGGCTACATCGAGGACTACCACATCCTGCAGGGGACCAAGGAGGAGTTCCTCGTGGGCGCCCTCCGGCGCCACCTGGAGCGGTCCGGGATCCCCGTGGAGTTCTCCAAGGGCGAGTGGGGCCCCGGACAGCAGGAGATCAACCTGCGCTACGCGGACTTCCTGGAGACCGCGGACCGTCACACGTTGTTCAAGCACGCGGCCAAGGAGATCGCTTGGCAGAACCACGTGGCGGTCACCTTCATGGCCAAGTGGGACGAGCGGTACGCGGGCTCCAGCATGCACCTGCACGCGAGCCTGTGGGACACGCAGGGCAGACCCCTGTTCCCGGGGGAGGAGGCCCTGGGCCCCCTGCACGTGTCCCCCCTGTTCCGCTGGTTCCTCGGCGGGTGGATGGCGCACCTGGCGGAGATCACTGCCTTCTACGCCCCCTACCCCACCTCCTACAAGCGGTACGTGGCGGGCTCCTTCGCGCCCACCCGGATCGTCTGGAGCTACGACAACCGCACCGCGGGGTTCCGGGTGATCGGGCACGGGCCCTCCCTGCGCATCGAGTGCCGGGTGCCGGGTGCGGACGCCAACCCGTACCTGGCCTTTGCGGCCACCCTGGCCGCGGGGTTGGACGGGATCCAGAACCGGATCGATCCGCCCGACCCGTTTGACGGGAACGCGTACGCGGCCTCGGACCTAGCTCAGGTTCCGCGGTCCCTGCCGGAGGCGGTGCAGCGGCTGGAGAGCAGCTCGTGGGCCCGGCAGGTCTTCGGCGACGCGGTGGTGGACCACTACGTACACTTCTTCCGCACCGAGCAGCTCAAGTTCGACCAGGTGGTGACGGACTGGGAGCGGGCGCGGTACCTGGAGCGGGCGTGAGGGAGCGGTGGAGGCGCCGAGGATCGGGATCACCACCTACGGCCGCGACGAGCAGGGTCGGTTCTGCCTGCCCGCGGCGTACGTGGACGCGGTGCGGCGGGCGGGCGGGGTCCCCCTCCTGCTGCCACCCGGGGAAGAGCGGCCCGAGCGGGTGCTGGAGGTGGTGGACGGCCTGATCCTTGCCGGCGGAGGCGACATCGACCCCGCCTCCTATGGCGGGCAGAGCCACCCCACCCTGTACCTGGTGGACCCCGAACGGGATCGCTTCGAACTGCACCTGGCGCGAGCCGTGGTGGATCGGAGCGTCCCGGTCCTGGGGATCTGCCGCGGGTCGCAGGTGCTCAACGTGGCGTGGGGCGGGGACCTGGTCCCTCACCTTCCGGAGGACGAGGACGCGACGGTCCGGCACCGGCTCCCACCCCGGATCCCCACGGACCACCCGGTCCGCGTGGACCCTGGGAGCCGCCTGGCAGGTATCCTCGGAGAACCCGAGGTGTCGGTGCGTTCGTGGCACCACCAGGCGGTGCGGCGGGTGGCCCCCGGCTGGCGCGCGGTGGCGTGGGCGCCCGACGGCACGGTGGAGGCGGTGGAGTGGCAACAGGATGCATGGGCCGTGGGCGTGCAGTGGCACCCGGAGCTCTCCTTGGACAGCCCGGTGCACCGGAGGCTGTTTGAAGCTTTGGTCCAGGCCGCGGCCCGGCGGAGGGCGGAGCGGTAGACGCAACCAGGAGGGACCCGACATGCGGCTGCAGGACAAGGTGGCCCTGATCACCGGCGGGGGCAGCGGGATCGGCCGGGAATCTGCGAAGCTGTTCGCCCGGGAGGGCGCGAGGGTGGTGGTGGTGGACGTCAACGCGGACGCAGGCGAGCAGACCGTGGCGGACATCCGGGCCGCGGGCGGGGAGGCCACCTTCTTCCGGGCGGACGTCACCCGGACGGAGGACGTGCGCGCCATGGTGGCCTGTGCGGAGGGGACCTACGGACGGCTGGATGTTCTGTTCAACAACGCGGGCATCTTCCACCCGGAAGACGGGTCCGTGCTGGACACGGACGAACGGGTGTGGGACCTGGTGCTGGAGGTGAACCTGAAGGGGGTGTTTCTGGGCTGCAAGTACGGGATCCCCGCTCTCCTGCGGGCCGGCGGGGGTTCGGTGATCAACACCGCCTCCTTCGTGGCCCTGATGGGGTCCGCGGTCTCCCAGGTGGCGTACACGGCCAGCAAGGGCGGGGTGCTGGCTCTCACCCGGGAGATCGCGGTGGAGTTCGCCCGGAAGAACATCCGGGCCAACGCCCTGTGCCCGGGCCCGGTGGAGACCCCGTTGCTGGCGGAGCTGCTGTCGGACCCGGACCGGCGCCAGCGGCGGTTGGTCCACATCCCCGTGGGGCGGTTCGCCCGCGCGGAGGAGATCGCCCGCGCGGCGCTGTTCCTGGCCAGCGACGAGTCCTCGTACGTGAACGGCGCGGTGTTCGTAGTGGACGGCGGGATCACCGCCGCCTACCTGACCCCCGAGTGAGGACCGGGGGCACGGAGATCCCAAAGGGGGGTGAGCAAACATGAAGAAAGATCGAGGACTGCGGCGGGTGGCCGTGTGGCTGCTCGCGGTGTGTGCGGTGCTGCTGGCGGGCCTGGCAGCCTCCGCGGCGGCACCGGTGGTGGTGTACTCCGCCCTGGAGAACGACGAGATCGCCGAATACCTGAAGGTGGCCCGCCAGGACCTGCCGGACCTGGACATCCGGGTCCTGCGGCTGTCCACGGGGGAGCTGGCCGCGCGGGTGCTGGCGGAGAAGGGGAACCCGCAGGCGGACGTGCTGTGGGGAGTGGCGGCCACCGCCACCCTCCCCCTCATGCGGGAGGGGATCCTGGAGCCGTACGTTCCCAAGGGCGCCTACAAGATCCTCCGGCAGTTCCGCGACCCCAAGGGCTACTGGACGGGGATCGACCTGTACGTGGGCGCCATCGCGGTGAACACCGTGGAGCTGTCCAAGCGGCGGCTGCCGGTCCCGCGCACGTGGAACGACCTGCTGAACCCTCAGTACAAGGGCCTCGTCATCATGCCCAACCCCCTTACCTCGGGCACGGGGTTCCTGCATGTGGTGGCGGTGCTCACCAAGTTCGGGGAGCCACGGGGCTGGCAGTACCTGACGGAGCTGGACCGAAACATCGCCCAGTACACCCGCAGCGGAGGGGCACCCGCCCGGATGGCGGCGCAGGGGGAGATCCCGGTCGCGTTGTCCTTCGATTTCGCCGTGCTGAGCTTCAAGCAGCAGGGCTTCCCGGTGGACTTGGTCTGGCCGGACGGCACAGGCTTCGAGCTGGAGGTGAACGCCCTCATCAAGGGGGCCAGGAACCCGGAGGCGGCGAAGCGGTTTTTGGACTGGGCCATCAGCCTGAACGCCATGCGGGCGTACGCCAGGTGGAAGATGGGCGTCACCATGCCGGGGGTCACCGCGGGCCCGCACGTGCCCCAGCTGCACACCGTGCCGCTCCTCAAGGTGGACTTCCAGTGGGCCGCCGAGCACCGGCAGCGCATCCTGGACGAGTGGAAGCGGCGGTTCACCCGGTGACGCAAAGGCGGTCGGTTGCCGCAGGGTGAGGGAACCGGGGGATGGACGCGGAGCTCGTCCTCGACGGGCTGACCAAACAGTTCGGCCCCGTGACCGCGGTGGACGGCGTCAGCCTGGAGGTGGCCCCCGGGGAGTTCGTGTGCGTGCTGGGACCCAGCGGGTGTGGGAAGACGACCCTACTGCGGCTGGTGGCGGGGTTCGAGGTGCCCACCGCGGGGGCCATCTACTACCGGGGCGCAGCCGTGCACCACCTGCCGCCGCAGGAGCGGAACTTCGGGATCGTGTTCCAGTCCTACGCCCTGTTCCCCCACATGACCGTCTGGGACAACGTGGCCTTCGGCCTGCGGGTCCGCCGCCTTCCGGCAGCTGCCGTGCGGGCCCGGGTGGCGGAGATGCTGGCCCTGGTGGGACTGGAGCACGCCGCCCGCCTGTACCCGTCCCAGCTGAGTGGCGGGATGCAGCAGCGGGTCGCCCTGGCGCGGGCCCTGGCTGTCCAGCCCCGGGTGCTGCTGCTGGACGAGCCCCTCTCCGCCCTGGACGCGAAGATCCGGGTGCGGCTGCGGGCGGAGATCCGCCGGATCCAGCGGGAGCTGGGCGTCACCGTCCTGTACGTGACCCACGACCAGGAGGAAGCCCTGTCCATCGCGGACCGGCTGGTGGTGATGTGGCAGGGACGGGTGCAGCAGGTGGGCCCTCCGCTGGAGGTGTACACGCGCCCGGCTACCCCCTTCGTGGCGGACTTCGTGGGCACCACCAACCTCCTGCGGGCAGAGGTGGGGGAGGACGGCGCGATCCGCTGGGGGGACGTGCTGCTGGAGATGGCGGGCCCCCCGTTGCCCGCGGGCCCGGTCCTCCTGGCGGTCCGGCCGGAGCGGCTGCGGCTGGTGGACGGGATGCCACCTGGCCAGCGCAACTGCGTGGCGGGCGTGGTGGAGGCCTGGACGTTCTTCGGTCCCTACGTCCGGTTGCACGTGAGCGCCCACGGCGAACTTCTGGCGGTGGACGTGCCGCAGGAGGTGCTGGCGGACGCCCGGCTGCAGCGCCACGCCCCGGTCACCGTGCACGTGCCGGCCGAAGCGGTGCTGGTGTTTCCCGACCGCCCGTGAACGCCCCGCCCACGGCGCTTCCGGTGCCCGTCCCCCGCCGGTGGACGAGCGGGGACCTGTGGACGGCCCGGTTCACCACGGCAGTCCTCTTGCTGGTCTTCGGGGTCTTCGTCCTGTACCCGCAGGCGGAGATCGTGGCCCGGTCCTTCTGGAAATCGGGTGCGTTCAGCTGGGACCACTACGTGGAGTTCCTGCAGGAGCCCAAGCTGTTCCAGACGATGTGGAACAGCCTGGTGGTTTCCAGCGTGTCCACGGTGCTGACCGTGGTTCTGGCGTTCGGCTACGCATACGTGCTCACCCACACCCGGCTGTGGGGACGGTCGTTTTTGTGGATGGTGGGGCTGCTCCCCCTGATCGCGCCGTCCTTCGTACAGGCCCTGGGCCTCATTTTTCTCTTCGGCCGCAACGGGCTCGTGACCCGGACCCTGCTGGGGCTGGACTGGAACGTGTACGGCCCGGTGGGGATCGTGCTGGGGGAGGTGTTCTACTGCTTCCCCCACGCGCTGCTGGTGCTGTACACGAGCCTGAGTGCCGTGGACGCTTCCCTGTACGAGGCCGCGCAGAGTCTGGGCGCACGGGGCTGGCGGATGTTCTGGTGGGTGACGGTGCCCACGGTCCGGTACGCCGTCGCCGCGGCCAGCTTTCTCGTGTTCAACCTGGTGGTGACGGACTTCGGCACGCCCGTGGTGGTGGGCGGCGACTACCGGGTGCTGGCCACGGAGATCTACACCCAGGTGTTCGGACTGCAGCGGTTCAGCATGGCGGCGGTGGTCAGCGTGGCATTGCTGGTCCCAGCCCTCGCCTCGTTCGGCCTGGACGGGTACTTCCGCCGGAAGGCAGCCGCCACCCTCACCGGGCAGAGCCGGCCCTTTGCGCACTCCCCGCACGGCTGGGGCAGAGTGGCGGCGGGCGCGTTCACCTGGGGTTGGGCGGCATTCGTCCTGCTCATCTACGGGACGCTGGCTGCGGCCTCCGTGGTCCGGGTGTGGGGGTACGACTGGACCCTCACCCTCGCCCACTACCGGTTCGACGCGGTGGGTGTCCGGGAGGCCTTGCCCAGGGGACTCCAGCTGTCCGGGCTGGCGGCGCTCTCCGGCGCCCTGCTGAGCGTGGTGGTGGCGTACGTGGTGCACCGGCTGCGGCCGTGGGGTGCCCGTCTGCTGTACGCCTTGGCCGTACTGCCCGCCGCGGTCCCGGGGACGGTGGTCGGGCTGGGCTACCTGTTCGCCTTCAACCGGCCGCCCGTGGTGCTGGTGGGGACCGCGGCGGTGATCGTGCTCTCGTACGTGTTCCGGTTCGTGACCCTGGGGACCCTCGCGGCCAGCGCGGCTCTGCAGCAGGTGGACCGGTCGGTGGAGGAGGCGGCCCAGAGCCTGGGTGCCAGTACGGTGCGCACCTTCGTGCAGGTGGTGTTCCCCCTGCTGCGGGTTGCCTTCTTCTCCTCCGCGGTGTACATCTTCGTGCGAAGCATGGTGACCTTAAGCGCGGTGATCTTCCTCATCGCCCCGGGGCTGGAGCTCCCGGCCACCGCGGTCCTCACCCTGACCACCGACGGGAAGCTGAGCGGGGCAGCGGCCCTGTCCACCCTCCTGGTGGCGGTGATCGCGCTGGTGGTCGCCGCCGCCCGTCTGGTGCTCCGCGTGCCCGTGGTGTTCCGTTGAAAGGGGAACCCGAGAGGGGGGTCGCGTCCGAGGGCACCGTGGACCGGCTCCTGAGCGCGGTGTTCGCGCCCGTGCGTTCCCGGAACGTGGTGGAGGAGACGGTGGAGCGCATCGCGGGGGTGATCAAGGCGCGCCTGGTTAAGGTGGGCGACCAGCTCCCGCCCGAGCGGGAGCTGGCCCGGCGGCTGGGGATCAGCCGGTCCACCCTGCGGGGCGCCCTGCGGATCCTGGTGGACGCGGGCTACCTGGAGGTCCGGCGCGGGCGGACCGGCGGGACCTTCGTGGCCCGCTGGCCGGAGGTCCCGCGGGCGCGGGAACGGCGGGCGGTGCTGAACCGCATCCGGCACGACATCCCCGCCATCCTGGACTTCCGCCGGGCGGTGGAGCCCGCGGCCGCGGAGCTGGCCGCGGAGCGGGCCTCCCCCGTGGAGATCCGGGAGCTGGGGCAGCTGCTGTCCAGCATGCGGGGTGCGGAGCGCAACTTTACCGTCTACCGCGCCTACGACGCCCGATTCCACGTGGGGATCGCGGCGGCGGCGAAGAGCCCGCTGCTTTTGGACAGCGTGGTGCGGCTGCAGACGTCCCTCACGGAGATCCTGGACCTCATCGTGCACCACTCGGAGGAGGTGTTGCGCCACTCCACGGAGTACCACTGGCGGATCCTGGAGGCCATCCGCGAGCACCGCCCCGCGCAGGCGCGCCAGCTGATGCTGGATCACATCCGGGCCACGGAGAACATCGTGCACGGGCTGGTGCCCGAGGTGGAGGTGCCGGCGCGATGACCCGCAGGCGAGTGCTGCCAGAGGGCGCGTCTTCCGAGGCGTACGTGCTGCTGTACGACGCGGACTGCGGGTTCTGCCGGTGGGCGGTGGGGAGGGTGCTACGTTGGGACCGCGGAGGTCAGGTCCGCCCGTGCGCGCTGCAGGATCCCGAGGCTACCCGGTGGCTGGCGGGGCTGCCGCAGGAGGTGCGGATGGCGTCCTGGCACCTGGTGGATCCGCAGGGCCGTGTCGCCTCCGGCGGCCGTGCGGTAGCGCCCCTTCTGCGCTTGCTGCCCTTCGGCGCTCCCCTGGCGGCGCTGGCGCATGCCTTCCCGGGGATGGTGGACGCCGCCTACCGGTGGGTGGCGCGCCACCGGTCCAAGCTGGGGCGCTTGGTGCGCGGCAGCTCGTGCCGCCCGGAGCGTTGACCCCGCAGCCGCGCCCTCACGGGCCGGTCCGAAGCCCCGGACGGTCGGGCTCGTCCAGGACGCGGTGCTTCAGGCCGGCCGCAGCCGCAGCCCGCCCTCGCTGGGCTGAACCTCGGTGCCGAGCTCCGCGCACAGCTCGCTCATGCGCTGGCAGATGGCCTCCCGTTCCCAGCCGTGCGCCAGCCCGGCCCGGAAGTGTCGGATGGTGGTGGGCACCAGCTCGACCTCCACGCCGCCCGGCTTCCACTCCAGGAGGAAGACGAAGGACCAGTCGTTCCGCTCCACCTCGTCCACCGCGTAGTCGTCCACGAAGTCCCCGCAGCTGTAGAGCACCACGCATCCGCCCACGAACTCCACGCCCCGGACGATGTGGGCGCTGTGGCCCCACACCACCCGGGCGCCCGCCTGGGCCAGCCAGCGTGCGGCCTCCCGGTGCTCCGGCAGCGGCTGACGGCCCCAGTTGGGGCCCCAGTGGGCGGAAACCACCGTCACGTCCACCTCCGCCGCCAGCTGGCCGGTGAGCTGCACCACCCGCTGGAAGCGGGGGTCCTCGGGGTCTACGGGCGCGTAGAACACCCCGGGGCGGCCGGGCGTCGCTTCCCACTCGGGCTCGTTGTCGGTGAACGCGACCAGGCCCACGCGAGTCCGTCCGCACGTCCACCGGGCCGGACGCTGGGCCTCCTCGGCGTCCCTGCCCGCGCCCGCGTGGGCGATGCCTGCGGCGTCCAGCACCTGCAGGCAGTCCGCCAGGGCGTCCTCCCCGAAGTCCAGCACGTGGTTGTTGGCGAGGCTCACCGCCCGCACGCCCGCGACCTCCAGCACCCGCACGTTCCGGGCATCCGAACGGAACGTGAACAGCTTCCCGGGCCAGGGGGTCCCGCGGTCGGACAGCACGCACTCCAGGTTGCACACCACGCCGTCAGTGCCCCGCAGCACGGGCAGCACGTCTCCCCATGGGTCCGTGGGGGGGCGGGCCTGCAGCGCCCGGTTCACCAACCGGCCCAGCATCACGTCTCCCAAAAACGCGAGCCTCATGTTGTCCCCCGCGGAGGGAAGTCGGGCCTCTGCGCCGTAGCAACCCTGCGTTGCGCAGGATACCACGCGCGGGGCGGGGAGGGCCGTGGAGATCTGGATGAAGGCGGTGCCGTGTGGCCGGCTGCAGCCGGGACAGGACCTGGGCGCGTGGGTGGCTGACGCGCTGGAGCGGTCGGGGCTGCGGCCGCAGGACGGAGACGTGGTGGTGGTGGCCCACAAGGTGGTCTCGGTGGCGGAGGGGCGGGTGATGCGCCTGGAGGAGGTGCAGCCTTCTGCGGCGGCCGTGCGCCTCGCGCACCAGACGGGCAAGGACCCGCGGCTGGTGGAGCTGGTGCTGCGGGAGTCTGTGGAGGTCGTGCGTGCGCGCCCGGGGGTGCTGATCACGCGGCACCGGCTCGGGTTCGTGTGCGCCAACGGCGGCGTGGACCGTTCCAACGCAGGCCTGGGGTGTGCGGTCCTGCTGCCCGCCGATCCCGACGGATCCGCGCGGCGCCTGCGGGAGGCCCTGCGGGCGCGCTTCGGCTGTCAGGTGGGCGTGGTGGTGGCCGACACCCACGGCCGGGCACACCGGGAGGGCGCGGTGGGGGTGTGCGTGGGAGTGGCGGGCCTGCAGCCGCTGCGGGACCACCGCGGGCGGCACGACCTGTACGGGTACATCCTCACCAGCTCCGTGGAGGCGGTCGCGGATGAGCTGGCGTCCGCGGCCACCCTGCTGATGGGCCAGGCGGACGAGAACCGTCCCCTCGTCCTGGTGAGGGGATGGCCCGCCAAGGGCGAGGGCAGCGCCCGGGCGCTGGTCCGGCCCCCGGAGCGCGACCTGTTCCGCTAGGCACGCAGGACGCGGTCTGCAGGGGTTCTCGTCACGGCGCCGTTGACGCCCTGTGCTACGATGGGGCCGACCGAAGGGGGTACGCGGCGGGATCGCGGTGTCGAAGAAGAACCTGGTGATCGTCGAGTCGCCCACGAAGGCGCGCACCCTGAAGAAGCTGCTGGACCGCCGCTTCCGGGTGCTGGCGTCCATGGGGCACGTGCGCGACCTGCCCAAGTCGAAGCTCGGCGTGGACGTGGAGAACGGGTTCGCGCCCCACTACATCGTGATCAAGGGCAAGGGTCCCATCCTGAAGGAGCTGCGGGAGGCGGCCAAGGAGGCGGACACCGTGTACCTCGCCCCCGACCCCGACCGTGAGGGGGAGGCCATCTCCTGGCACCTGCAGACCCTTTTGAACGGAGTGAACCCCAACATCCGGCGTATCGAGTTCCACGAGGTGACCCGGGAAGCAGTACGCCGCGCCCTGCAGCACCCGCGGGACATCGACATGAACCGTGTGGCGGCGCAGCAGGCGCGGCGGGTGCTGGACCGACTGGTGGGCTACAAGCTGAGCCCGCTTCTGTGGCGGAAGGTGCGGGGCGGGCTGAGCGCGGGGCGGGTGCAGTCCGTAGCCCTGCGTATGGTGTGCGACCGCGAGCGAGAGATCGAGGCCTTCACCCCGCAGGAGTACTGGACCATCACCGCGCGCCTCAGCCGCCAGGACGACGACACCGTCTTCGACGCCCGGCTGGTCTCCCGGGGCGACGCCAAGGTGGAACTCCGCCGCGAGGAGGAGGCCCGACGCGTCCTGCGGGAGCTGGAGGCCGCGGACTACCGAGTGGCGGAGGTGCGCCGCCGGGATCAGCAACGCCACCCCGCACCGCCGTTCATCACCAGCACCCTGCAGCAGGAGGCCAACCGTCGGCTGGGCTACTCCGCCTCCCGGACCATGTCCCTGGCGCAGCAGCTGTACGAGGGGCTGGACGTGGGGGACGAAGGCACGGTGGGGTTGATCACGTACATGCGCACCGACTCGGTGCGGGTGGCTTCCTCCGCGCAGGAGGAGGCACGGGCGTTCGTGCGGGAGCGGTGGGGGGAGGCGTACGTGCCGCCGCAGCCGCGCCGCTACACCGCCCGCCGGGGCGCCCAGGACGCCCACGAGGCGATCCGTCCCACGTCGGTGTTCCGCACGCCGGAGAAGGTGAAGCCGTACCTGCGGCCGGACCAGTACAAGCTGTACCGGCTGATCTGGGAGCGGTTCGTGGCGAGCCAGATGAGCTCCGCGGTGCTGGACACCCTGGCGGTGGACGTGGCGGCGGGTGACTACCTCCTGCGGGCCACCGGGCAGCGGGTCAAGTTCCCGGGCTTCCTCGTGGTGTACCGGGAGCTGTCCGCAGACGGCGAGGAGCTGGCGGAGGGCTGGCTGCCGGAACTGGTGCCGGGGGAACCGCTGCGGCTGGTGGAACTGATCCCCCAGCAGCACTTCACGCAGCCCCCGCCCCGCTACACGGAGGCCACCCTCGTGCGGGCCCTGGAGGAGAAGGGGATCGGTCGGCCGTCCACCTACGCGCCCACCCTGGAGACCATCAAGAAGCGCGGCTACGTGCGGGTGGTGGACCGGCGGCTGGTACCCACGGAGCTGGGACGGCTGGTGAACGACCTGCTCCTGGCCCACTTCCCCGACATCGTGGACGTGGGATTCACCGCGCACCTGGAGGAGGACCTGGACCGAGTGGAGGAGGGACAGGCCGACTGGGTGGCCGTGGTGCGGGAGTTCTACGAGCCGTTCGAGCAGGACCTCCGCCGGGCCGAGGCGTTGATCGAGGAGGTGGACGCGAAGCCGGAGCCCACGGGGGAGCCGTGCCCGGCCTGCGGCCGGGAGCTGATCCGCAAACAGGGCCGGTTCGGAGCCTTCATCGCGTGCAGCGGCTACCCGGCGTGCACCTACACGCGGCCTGTGGGCATCGGAGTGGCCTGCCCGAAGTGCGGCGGCGAGGTGGTGGAACGCCGGTCCCGTCGGGGCCGCATCTTCTACGGGTGTGCCACCTACCCGTCCTGCGACTTCACCTCGTGGGACCGGCCCACAGACCGGCGCTGCAGCCGCTGCGGCTACCCCATGGCGGTGCGCCGGTCCCGACGGGGGGAGACGTACTACCGGTGCGTGAACACCTCGTGCAGGGCCACCGAGACCCAGCAGGTGCCGGAGCCCGTGGCGGCGCGCTGAGGCCGCTCCTGCGGGACGTCCGCAGCTTCCTGCGTGTGCTGCGGGGGGAGCGGGGGGCTTCGCCCCACACCCTGGCCGCGTACGCCCGCGATGTGGCTCACTTCCTGGACTTCCTGGCCGCGGAGGGGGTCACCGACTGGTCCCAGGTGGACGTGGCCCGGACTCGGCGGTACCTGGTGCGGCTATCCGCCTCTCGCGCGCGGGCCACGGTGGCGCGGCGGCTCAGCGCCCTGCGGAGCTTGTTCCGGTTCCTGGTGCGCACCGGGCGCGCTCCCGCCAACCCCTTCCGCGGGCTTCGAGCTCCCCGCCGGGGCCGCCGGCTGCCCAACTACCTGAACCCCGCGCAGGTCCGGGCGCTGCTGGAAGCCCCGGACACGGCTACGCCCCTGGGCCTGCGCGACCGGGCGCTGCTGGAGCTGCTGTACGGTTCAGGACTGCGGCTGCGGGAGGCACTGGCCCTGCGGACCGAGGACGTGCGGTCCGGGCGGGAGGTGCGGGTGGTGGGCAAGGGGAACCGGGAACGGTTGGTGCTGCTGACCCGGGCCGCCCGGTTGGCCCTGGACGCCTACTTGCAGCAGGGTAGGCCCCGCCTGGCCAGGCCGGGAGTGGAAACTCTGTTCGTCAACCGCCGCGGCCGGCCCCTATCCGCCCGGGGAGTCCAGCTGGTGGTGGCCCGGTACGTGCGGGCGTCCCTGGGCGCGGTGCGCGCGACGCCCCACACCCTGCGGCACACCTTCGCCACCCACCTGCTGGATGGGGGTGCGGACCTGCGCTCGGTGCAGGAGCTGCTGGGCCACCGGAGCCTCCAGACCACCCAGGTGTACACCCACACCACCCGGGCGCGGCTCAAGGAGGTCTACGACCGCGCCCACCCGCGGGCCTGACTGCGAAACCTGGCAGGACCGCCAACTCGGGTCCGTTCTGAAGCCGGGCGCTCCTGGTGGCGTGACACCCCCGCGCGGTAGACTGCCAGGTGGAGATGGCGCGGACGTCGCACACCACGGTGCTGGCGGTGTTGCGGGACGGGCGGGCGGCCATGGGGTCCGACGGCCAGGTCACCCTGGGGCAGACGGTGCTCAAGCACGGCGCCAGCAAGGTCCGCCGCATCGGGGACGACGTGCTGGCGGGGTTCGCGGGCAGCGCGGCGGACGGGCTCACCCTGTTCGAGCGGTTCGAGTCCAAGCTCAGCGAGCACCGCGGAAACCTGCCGCGGGCCGCGGTCGCCCTGGCCAAGGACTGGCGCACCGACCGCACCCTGCGGCGTCTGGAGGCGGTGCTGGTGGTTTGCAACCGGGAGCACCTGTTGATCCTTTCGGGCAGCGGGGACGTGGTGGAGCCGGACGACGGGGTGGCGGGGGTCGGAAGCGGCGGCCCCTACGCCCTGGCCGCCGCCCGGGCGCTGCTGCGGCACACGGATCTGCCCGTGGAGGCGGTGGTACGGGAGGCCCTGCGCATCGCCGCAGAGATCTGCGTGTACACCAACGACCGGATCGTGGTGGAGACCCTGTAAGTCGGCGTCGGTCGGGGTGGTTGAGGGATGGGTTTCCGGATGGAGGAGCTCACACCGCGCCGCATCGTCGCGGAGCTCGATAAACACATCGTGGGCCAGCAGGCTGCCAAGCGGGCCGTGGCGGTGGCGCTGCGCAACCGCTACCGCCGCAGCCTGCTGCCCGAACCCCTGCGCCGGGACGTGATCCCCAAGAACATCCTCATGATCGGGCCCACGGGGGTGGGCAAGACGGAGATCGCCCGCCGGGTGGCCCGCCTGGTGGACGCGCCGTTCGTGAAAGTGGAGGCCACCAAGTTCACCGAGGTCGGGTACGTGGGACGCGACGTGGACTCCATGATCCGGGACCTGGTGGAGGTCTCCGTGCAGATGGTGAAGCAGGAGCGCATGCGGGCCGTTCAGCCCGAGGCGGAGCGTCTGGCCCGGGAGCGCATGCTCCGGATCCTGGTCCCCGACCCGCCGCGGCCCGCTTTTTCGAACCCCCTGGAGGCCCTGCTCGGTCGCACCCCCACGGTCCCCGAGAGCAGCTACGGGCGGGAGCAGCAGGAGGTGGAGGAACGGCGCCGGCTCCTTCGGCCGCGCCTGGAGGCCGGGGAACTGGACCGCGAGGTGGTGGAGGTGGAGGTCGAGGAGCAGACCTTCCCCACCATCGAGTTGATCGGCGCGCAGGGCGTGGAGGAGATGGGGATCAACCTGCAGGACCTGCTGGGCGGCCTGCTGCCCAAGCGGCGGAAGCGTCGGCGGGTGACGGTGGCGGAGGGGCTGCGGATCCTTGCACAGGAGGAGGCCAGCAAGCTCATCGACCACGAGGAGGCGCAACGGGAGGGGGTACGCCGGGCGGAGGAACTCGGGATCGTGTTCATCGACGAGATCGACAAGATCGCGGGCTCCGGGCCGTCCGTGGGTCCGGACGTCTCCCGGGAGGGTGTGCAGCGGGACCTGCTGCCCATCGTGGAGGGGTCCACGGTGACCACCCGGTACGGCCCTGTCCGGACCGACCACATCCTGTTTCTGTGCGCGGGCGCCTTCCACTCCAGCAGACCCTCCGACCTCATCCCCGAGCTGCAGGGGCGGCTGCCCATCCGGGTGGAGCTGGAACGCCTCACCCCCCACGACTTCGTGCGGATCCTCACGGAGCCGGAGAACAGCCTGACCAAGCAGGTACAGGCCCTCCTGGCCACCGAGGGGGTGGAGGTGGTGTTCACCCCCGACGGGGTGGAGGCCATCGCCCGCATCGCCCACGAGATCAACGAGCGCACCGAGGACATCGGCGCGCGCCGCCTGCACACGGTGCTAGAGCGGGTGACGGAGGAGATCAGCTTCGAAGCCCCCGACGGGCCCCGTCGGGTGGTGATCGACGAGGGGTACGTGCGCCGGCGCCTGGAACCCTTCCTGCGGGACCACGACCTCAGCCGGTACATCCTCTAGCCCCCCGGCCGTTCCCCAGGGTGAGGTCCTTCGAGGAGGCGCCGGGTGACCGTCCGTGTCACGTCCCAGTAGGTGCCCAGCCCATCGTTGGCTTGGTCACGCAACGGGAGCCTGCAGGTGGCTCAGCT
>JBKBVM010000079.1:0-7700 GCA_046289555.1 bacterium | reverse complement strand
GACCCATCCGGCTGTACGCGGGGGGACGGGAAGGGTGACGGAGGCGGATCGCCGTCACACGCTGTGCTGTGCCCTGGAGTGCCTGCTGTTCGCTGGCGGCGGACCGGTGCCCCTGCGGAAGCTGGCAGCGGCGCTCCAGTGCTCGGAGGAGGAGACGGAGTCCCTGCTGGCGCAGTTGCAGCTGGACTACCGGTCCCGGGGCCTGATGGTCCAGCAGGTGGCGGGCGGCTACCAGCTGGGCACGAGGCCTGAGTACGCGGAATACGTCACCCGGCTGGTGGCGGCGCAGCCGGAGCCGCTGTCGCGGGCCGCACTGGAGACGCTGGCGGTGGTGGCGTACCGCCAGCCGGTCACGCGGGCGGAAGTGGAGGCCGTACGGGGGGCGCGCAGCGATCACCACCTGCGGCGCCTGCTGGAGCGCAACCTGATCCGGGAGGTGGGCCGCAGGCCGGGTCCCGGAGCCCCGATCCTTTACGGGACCACGGAGGTGTTCCTGCGGCACTTCGGGCTGCGGGACCTCTCGGATCTGCCGCCCCTGGAGGGCCGTCGGGTGCAGGATATGCTGGGCAACCGGCCCGCGGAGGAGTCCGAGGAGCGGTGAAGGCGGTAGTCCTCGCCGCGTTGCTGGCCGCGGCTCCACTCCGGCCGGGAGCGGTTCCGGGCCAGCTGGCTTCGCGGGCGGCGGCCTTCGTGCTGGTGGAGGCCCGGACCGGTCAGGTGCTGGCTCAGCACAACGCGCGCCTGGCTTGGCCGCCCGCCAGCACCACCAAGGTGCTCACCGCGCTGCTGGTGGCGGAGTCCCTGGACCCGGACGCGGTGGTGACGGTGAGCCGGCGGGCGGCCTCGCTCCGGCAGGGCGCCGGGGTGGGCCTGCGCGCCGGCGAACGTCGGAGCGTCCGGGACCTGTTCTACGCGATGCTGCTGGCTTCCGCCAACGACGCCGCGGTGGCCCTGGCGGAAGCCGCCGCAGGCAGCTTGGAGGCCTTCGTGCAGCGCATGAACCGACGGGCCAGGGAACTGGGGGCGCTCCACACCCACTTTGTCAACCCTCACGGCCTGTACCACCCCCTGCACCGGTCCACCGCCTACGACCTCGCGGTGCTGGCCCGCGCGGCCCTGCAGAACCCCCGTGTGGCGGAAGCCGTGGCGACCCCCGAGTACCTGTACCCCGGCGAGGCGGGCCCCCGGCGGCTCGTGAACCGCAACCGGTTGCTGTTCACCTACCCGGGTGCCAACGGCGTGAAGACGGGCTGGATCGCCGAGTCGGGCCCGTGCCTGGTCGCTTCCGCGCGGCGGGGCGACCGTACCCTGATCGCCGTGGTGCTCAATTCACCCCGGGTGTTCGAGGATGCCTCACAGCTGCTGGACTTCGGGTTCGACGCCTACGAGCTGCGGGTGCTGGCCAGACCGCAACAACCCGTGGCGGAAACCGGGCTGCCCGGCGGGAGGACGCTGCAGGCCACCGTAGCGGGCGAGCTGGTGTGGTCGGTGGCGCGCGGGTCGCGGGTGCAGCTGCAGCCCCGCTGGGAGGCGGGCCTGCAGCCGCCCGTACGGGCCGGGCAGCCCGTGGGCCGTGTGGACGTGGTGGTGGACGGCCAGGTGCAGGTTCGGGTGCCCCTGGTGGCCCTGAACTCCGTGGAGATCCGCCCCTCCGCGGGCGGCGTGCTGCGGTGGCTGTGGGAGTTCGTGCGGCGCAGGTAACGGCGGCTCTGGTGGCAGCGGCGCTGGTGACCTGGCCGGCTTCCGGCGCCTGGCCTGTGGCGGTCACCGACGCCACCGGTGCGAGGCTGGTCTTCACCCGGCCGCCCGCCCGGGTGGTATCCCTGGCGCCCAGCGTGACGGAGGTCCTGTGGGCGGTGGGCGCCGCGTCCCAGGTGGTGGGGGTTTCGTCTGCAGACGACTACCCGCCGGAAGCCCGTACGCGGCCCCGGGTGGGAGGCGTGCGGGTGGACGAGGAGCGGCTGGCGGCCCTTCGTCCGGACCTGGTGGTGGGTGTAGCGAGCCTCCAGGGGCCGACCCTGGCGCGCCTGCGGAGCCTGGGCTATCAGGTGCTAGCGGTGGAGGCCACCAGTCTGGAGCAGGTCTACGGGTTAATCCTCCTCGTGGGAGACGTGACCGGGCACTCCAAACCCGCGCGGCAGCTGGCAGAGCGCATGCGCCGCGTGGAGGCGGAGGTGGCCGCGAAGCTACGGGGCCGCAGGCCGGTGCGGGTCTTCGTGCAGGTGTGGGACCAGCCCTTCCTCACCGCCGGGACGGGTACGTTGACCGACGACCTGCTGCGCCGGGCCGGCGGCCGGAACGTGTTCTCCGAGCGGCTCGGTTGGCCGCAGGTCTCGGAGGAGGAGGTGGTGGCCCGCGACCCGGAGTGCGTGGTGGTGCTCGGCAGGGGCGCCGAGCGCGTGCGCCACAGGGGCGCGTGGGCGCACACCACCGCACAGCGGACCGGCTGCGTGGCGGAGGTGGATCCGTCCTGGGTGGTGCGCCCTGGGCCCCGGGTGGTGCTGGGGCTGCGGGCCCTGGCGCGGGTCCTGCACCCGGAGGTGCGCTGGTGAGGCTGGAGCTGGTGGGGCTGTACGTGCGCTACGGCCAGCGACCGGTGCTGACCGGCGTGGAGCTGGCGGTGGGACCGGGCGAGCTGGTGGCCCTGTGCGGCCCCAACGGTGCGGGCAAGACGACCCTGCTGCGGTGCGCTGCGGGTGTCCTCAAGCCGCAGGCGGGGTCCGTACGCGTGGACGGCCGGGACGTGAGTTCCCTATCTGCCAGGGAGCGGGCGCGGCTGGTGGGCTACCTGCCGCAGGACCCCTCCGTGCCCGCAGGGCTACGGTGCGTGGAGGTGGCGCAGCTGGGCCGGTACGCGTGCGCAACCGGCTGGGGACTGGGCTGGAGCCCGGGCGACCGCGAGGCCGCAGAGCAGGCGCTGCGGGCCACGGAGACCGCACACCTGCGGGACCGGCCGGTCCAGCACACCAGTGGGGGAGAGCGTCAGCGGGTGCTGCTGGCGCGGGTGCTGGCACAGGGCGCGCGGCTGCTGGTCCTGGACGAACCCACCGCGCACCTGGATTTTGGCCACCAGGTCTCGGTGGCCGTTCTGCTGCGGCGCCTGTCGCGGGACGGGTACGGGATCCTGGTCGCCACCCACGACCTGAACCTGGCGTCCCTGTTCTTCGACCGGGTGGTCCTGCTGGCGGGTGGCCGCGTGGTCGCCCACGGCCCGCCCCGGGAGGTCCTGCGGACGGACGTGGTGGAGCGCGCGTACGGGCCGACCGCGGTGGTCTGCGCCCACCCGCAGACCGGAAGCCCCGTGGTGGTGCCGCGGGTGTCGGTATGAACCGGAGGCTGAGGGTGGCCATCGACGGACCCACGGGCGCGGGCAAGGGTACTGTGGCCAGGAGGGTGGCACAGCGCCTGGGGTACCGCTACGTGGACACCGGGGCCATGTACCGCGCGGTCGCGTGGAAGGCTCTCAGGGAAGGGGTGGACCCCGACGACGCGGAGGGGGTGGCTTCCCTGGTCCGGCGCACGCGGGTGGTCCTCGAGCCCTGCGGGGACGGACTGCGGGTGTGGTGTGACGGCGAGGACGTGACGGAGGCCATCCGGTCCGTGGAGGTGTCCGCGGCGGTGGGCCGGGTGGCGGCCAACCCCGCGGTCCGCCGGGTGCTCACCGAACAGCAGCGCCAGCTGGCTTCCTCGGGCGGCGTGGTGATGGAGGGTCGCGACATCGGCACCGTGGTCCTGCCGGACGCCGAGGTGAAGGTGTACCTGGAGGCGTCTCTGGAGGAGCGGGCCCGCCGGCGGTACGAGGAGATGCGGGCCCGCGGGGAAGGAGTCTTGTTGGAGGACGTCCGCGAGCTGGTCCGCCAGGACGACGAGATGGCCCGCAGCCGGGCCACCGCGCCCCTGCGGCGCGCGGAGGACGCGGTGGTGGTGGACACCACGGGGCGTAGCCCCGAGGAGGTGGCGGAGGAGATCGTGCGGCTCGTGGAGGCGCGCGCGGGGGTGAGGTGATCCGTGGACGCAGGAGGCCGTGTGAACGAGATGCCACGCAGCGAGGGGCCGGGGCGTTTCGGGGACTGGGTGTACGCGGCCAGCAAGCTGGTCGTGCGCGCGGTGGTGCGGGGCGTGTTCCGGATGGAGGTGACGGGCAGCGAGCACGAGCCCGCCGAGGGCCCGTATCTGGCGGTGTCGAACCACTGGAGCGCCCTCGACCCGCCCGTGCTGGGTGCGGCCCTCCGCCGCAAGGTGCACTTCATGGCCAAGCAGGAGCTGTTCGAGATCCCGCTGCTGCGGAGCTGGATGCGCTGCATCGGCACCTTCCCCGTGCGGAGGGGGGAGCCCGACCGCCAGGCCATCCGCACCGCGTTGCAGGTCCTGGAACGGGGCGGCGTGGTGGGCATGTTCCCGGAAGGCACCCGGAACCCGCGTGGGTACCTGCTGCCCGCGGAGCCCGGCGCGGCCTTCCTCGCCTTGAAAGCGCGTGTCCCCATCCTGCCCGTGGCGATCCTGGGGACCCTGGAGATCCTCCCGAAGGGCGCGTGGCTGCCGCGGCCGGGGAAGATCCGGGTCCGCATCGGCCCCCCCTTTCGGGTGGACGACCTTGCGGGTGCGCCGGACCGGCTGCAGCGGGCCAGCGATCGCATCATGGGCGCCATCGCGGAGCTGATGGGGGTGGCGGCCCCCGCGCACGGGGTGCGGAGGGCGGGCCGGTCTGCCCCGTGATATCCTGGGAGGCGAGCTATGCGGGTGGTGGTCGCCAGGCACATGGGGTTCTGCGGGGGAGTCCGCCGCGCGGTGGACCTGGCGTTGCAGGCGGCCCGCAACGGGCAGGGCGGGGCCACCACCTGGGGGCCCCTGATCCACAACCCGCAGGAGGTGGCACGGCTGCAGCGGGAGGGCGTCCGGGTGGCAGAGCGCCCGGAGGACCTGGACGGGGGGGCCTTCGTGGTGTCCGCTTACGGAGTCGAGTCCGCGGTGCTGGACGCCGCGCGCCAGCGGGGCATGCCGGTGGTGGACGCCACCTGTCCCGTGGTCACCCGGGCGCACGAGCTCGCGGAGCGGCTGGCGGAGGAGGGCTACTTCGTGGTGGCGGTGGGCGACCACGGACACCCCGAGATGGTCACCCTGAAGGAAAAGCTGGGCGACCGGGTGGCGGTGGTCCACACGCCGGAGGAAGCCGCCCGGCTGCGGTTGCGCGGCAAGGTGGGGGTGCTGTCTCAGACCACCCAGTCCCTGGAGAACTTCCGCCGCATCGTGGCGGACATCGTCACCCGGGTGAAGGAGACCAAGGTGATCAACACCCTGTGCCCCGCCATCACCGTCCGGCAGGAGGAGGCCCACCGCCTGGTGCAGGAGGTGGACGTGCTGCTGGTGGTGGGCGGCCGGGGCAGCTCCAACACCACCCGGCTGGCGGAAATCGGCCGGCAGCGCGGAGTGGCCACCTACCACGTGGAGACCGCGGAGGAACTGCAGCCCTCGTGGTTTTCCCCGGACGTGACGGTGGGCGTGATGTCCGGTGCGTCGACCCCTGACTGGATCATCGAGCAGGTGTTGCAGCGCCTGGACGAGATCCGGACCCAGCTCGGCGGTTAGTCCCTCCGGGTTCTGCGCCCCCGGCCGCAGCACGCGTACCGAGTCCTTGGAGCTTGGGGGAGTGAAGGGCCGCCCCTCTGCTACCATCGGAACGGCCGTTCATGAGTGCCGGCAAGCTCCCCCTCGTGGCCCTGGTGGGCCGTCCCAACGTGGGCAAGTCTGCCCTGTTCAACCGCATCGCGCGAAGACGCCTGGCCATCGTGGAGGACACGCCGGGGGTGACCCGCGACCGGCTGTACACGGAGGTGGACTGGTCCGGCCGGCGGTTCGGGCTGGTGGACACCGGCGGCTACGTTCCGCGGTCCCACGACCCCCTGACCGAACAGGTGCGCGCGCAGGCTGAACGGGCGGTGGAGGAGGCCGACGTGGTGGTCCTGGTGGTGGACGCGCAGACGGGGCGGGTGCCCGCAGACCACGAGGTCGCGGAGGTGTTGCGCCGGTCCGGCAAGCCCGTGGTGGTGGCGGTGAACAAGGTGGACGGCCCCGGTGAGGGTGCCGCCGCGGCCGCGGAGTTCTTCGCCCTGGGGTTGGGCGACCCGGTCCCGGTGTCTGCCCTGCACGGGTTGCGGGTGGGCGAGCTGCTGGACCGGGTGGTGGGGCACCTGCCGGCGCCCACGCCCGAGGAAGTGGAAGAGGAGCCGGTGCGGGTGTCGGTGGTGGGCCGCCCCAACGTGGGCAAGTCGTCCCTGGTGAACGCCCTGGTGGGTTCACCGAGGGTGGTGGTGGACGAGCGGCCGGGCACCACCCGCGATGCGGTGGACACCTACCTGCGCCACCGGGGCCGGCCCTTCGTCCTGGTGGACACCGCGGGGCTGCGACGCCGCGCCCGGGTCACCGAGTCCCTGGAGTTCTACAGCGTGCGCCGTGCGGAGCAGGCCCTGGAACGGTCTCACGTGGCGATCCTGGTGGTGGACGCCTCGGAGGGTGTGACCGACCAGGACCAGCGGATCGCCCGGGAGGTCACCGACCGCGGCAAGGCGTTGGTGGTGGCGGCCAACAAGTGGGACCTGCTAAAAGGACCCCTGGCGGAGGAGCGGGCAAAGCAACTGTACCACGCCCTGCGGCACGTTTCGTTCGCGCCCGTGCTGTTCGTGTCCGCCAAGACCGGCCGGAACGTGGCGCGCCTTTTGGACGCCGCCCTCCGGGTGGACCGCGCCCACGCCCTCCGCGTGCCCACCGGGCCCCTGAACCGCGCGGTGGAGGCCGCGGAAGCCGCTCACCCAGCACCCACCGACGCCCGGGGCCGGCCCCTCAAGATCTACTACGCCACCCAGGTGTCGACCCGGCCGCCCACCGTGGCCCTGTTCGTCAACCACCCGGAGGTGGCCACGGAGGCGTACCTGCGCCACCTGGAGGCCCGGCTGCGGGAGCGGTTCGACTTCGAGGGAACACCCATCCGCTTCGTGTTGAGGGCCCGCCGGCCCCGCAGGGGGAACGGGGCGTGACCGCGGCCCTGCTGGTCCTGGCGGCGTACGTGCTGGGCTCGGTCCCCACGGGGCTGTGGCTCGTGCGGTGGGTCCGGGGCGTGGACGTTCGGGAGCACGGCAGCGGGAACATCGGCACCGCCAACGTCTACCGGGTCGCCGGACCGTGGCTGGGGAGCGCGGTGCTGGTGGCGGACGTGGCCAAGGGAGCCGTGCCCGTGCTGGTCTGCCGCACCCTGGACCTCCCTCCCGGGTGGGCGGTGGCGACAGGAGTGGCCAGCATCGTAGGCCACAACTGGTCGGTCTTCCTCGGCTTCCGGGGCGGGAAGGGGATCGCCACCAGCTTCGGGGTGCTGGCGGCGCTGTCGCCGAAAGCGGCCGCGGTGGCGGCCGCCCTGTGGGTGACGGCGGTGGCGGTGACCCGGTACGCGTCCGTGGGCAGTGTGCTCGCCATGCTTTCGGTGCCGGTGAGCATGCTGCTGTGGAAGGAGCCCGCGGCCCACCTGGCCTTCGGCGTGGCTGCGGCCGTGCTCGGCCTGGTGCGGCACCGGTCCAACCTTAAGCGACTTGTGGAGGGGACCGAGCTGCGCATCACGGACCGGCGGAAGGCGCCGCCGTGAACGTCCTGGTCTACGGCGCGGGGGCGGTGGGGTCTTTCGTGGGTGCCGCCCTGGCGCGGGCGGGCGAGCG
>JBKBVM010000078.1:0-7729 GCA_046289555.1 bacterium | reverse complement strand
CCCGCCGTTTGACCCGCGACCTGCGGGGTTGCTACAATTCCTCTGCCATGGACCGGTTCCCTGCGGCAGGCGACACCGACCCCCTGACCCGCGACCAGGTGATTCAGGTCCTGCGGACCATCTATGACCCCGAGATCCCGGTGAACATCTGGGACCTGGGGCTGATCTACGACATCGCGCAGGAAAATGGCAAGGTCCGCATCCAGATGACCCTCACCGCTCTGGGCTGCCCCATCGGGCCGGTCCTGGCGGAGGAGATCCGGTGGAAGGTGGGCCAGCTGCCGGGGGTGGAGGAGGTGGAGGTGGACATCGTGTTCAACCCGCCGTGGACCCCGGAGCGGCTGACCGAGGAAGGCCGGCTGGCCCTGCAGAGCATGGGCTACCCCGTCTGAAACTTCGAAAGGCCATGGCCAAGCGCAGGAGCCCGAAGCACGAGCCCCAGAAGGCGAAGCGCCCCGTCGACCGGGTCTGGCCCTGGGCCTTCGGCGCCCTGGTGGTGCTGGGCGTGGCCGTGGTGGCGTACGCCATCCGGTCCCGGCCGCCGTACCCGCGCGCCGGAGCCCACTGGCACGCGCCCTTCTCGGTGGAGGTCTGCGGCCGGGCCTTGGCCTTCCCGCCCAGCCCCGGGAACGTGCACACGCACGGGGACGGGGTGATCCACGTGCACCCGGAGACGGACGAGGAGGGCCGGCAGGCGACGCTGGAGACGTTCTTCCGGTCCATCGGGGTGTCGCTCGAGCCGGGGGCCCTGGTGCTGCCGGACGGCCGCCGGTTCCGCAACGGCGACCGGTGCGGTGAAGTCCCGGGGCGGCTGCAGGTCTCGGTGAACGACCGGGAGATGAGCGTGGAGGAGTTCCTGCGCTACTACCCCCAGGACCGGGACCGGGTGCGGGTGCGGTTCCAGTAGCCGGCTACGCGGAGGCCATCCGGTGGAACAGGGCTTCCAGGCGCGGTCCCAGGCGCACGGGGTAAGAGCCGTCCCGCAGGTCCTGTAGGGCCTCCGGCAACGCCCGCAGCCGGCTCCGGGCCCGCTCCCGGGCCTCTGTGAGGGTCTCCCGCACCGACCGCACCCCGCCCACCATGACCTCCACCAGCAGGGGCTCTGCGCCGGGCGGGCCGGGTTCGTCCGCTAGCGCGATCACGTCCTCGTACAGCACGCCGTCGCGGCAGACGCGCCACACCTGCTTGCGGCCGGGTAGGGTCACCTTGCCGGTGCTGCGCTTGATGCGGTAGCCGCTTTCGTCCTCCACCAGCTTGTACACCCCGCCCAGGGCAGGTGCGTCGTAGGACGTGCCCATCTCCGTCCCCACGCCGAACGCGTCGATGGGGGCGCCGGCTGCCACCAGCTCCGCGATGCGGTACTCGTTCAGGTCCCCGCTGGCCAGAATCTGCACCTCGGGGTGGCCGGCCTCGTCGAGGACCCGGCGGACCTGCCGGCTGAGCTCCAGCAGGTCCCCGCTGTCGATGCGCACCGCCCGGAGGCGGTGGCCGCTGGCCTGCAGCTCGTCCGCCACCTGTGCCGCCAGCCGCGCGCCCTCGAGGGTGTCGTAGGTGTCGATCAGGAGCACGCACTGGTCGGGGAAGTGGCGGGCGTAGGCCCGGAAGGCCTCCAGCTCGCTGTCGAAGGACATCACGTAGGAGTGGGCCATGGTGCCGTACACGGGGATCCCGTACAGCATGCCCGCCAGCACGTTGGAGGTGCCCACGCAGCCCGCCAGGTAGCTGCTGCGGGCCGCCTTCAGGGCGGCGTCGATGCCGTGGTCCCGGCGGGGGCTGAAGTCCACCACCGGCCGGCCCCGGGCGGCCAGCACCACCCGGGCCGCCTTGCTGGCCACCATCACCTGGAAGTTCACCTGGTTCAGCAGGAACGTCTCCACGATCTGGGCCTCGATGCGGGGAGCGGTGACCTGCAGGACGGGCTCCGGGGGAAAGAACACCTCGCCCTCCGGCAGCGCCCGCACGTCTCCGGTGAACCGGAAGTGCCGCAGGTAGTCCAGGAACTCCTCGTCGAACAGGCCGAGGCTGCGCAGGTAGTCCACCGCCTCCGGGCCGAAGCGCAAGCCTTCCAGGTAGTCCAGGACGGTGTCCAGCCCCGCGTTGAGCAGGAAGGCCCTCTGGGGCGGCAGGGCGCGGACAAAGAGGTCGAAGGTGGCGAGCTCGTTCTTACCCTCGCGGAAGTAGCACTGGGCCATGGTCAGCTCGTACAGGTCCACCAGCAGGCCTACCGTGTCCGGGGTCACGAACTCTCGGCTTCCGCGCGGCATGGAGCCCTCCTCGGACGGCATCCCGGAAGAATGGTACCCTGGCGGTGGCGGGCGCGCACCCTTGCCCTCGCGCCGGGCGGCCGGTAGACTACCGTTCGGCGGGAGCGGGGGCGTGGTGTAGCCAGGTTAACACACCGGCCTGTCACGCCGGAGATCGCGGGTTCAAATCCCGTCGCTCCCGCCAGAAGGGCCTGGGTAGCTCAGGTGGTAGAGCAGGGGACTGAAAATCCCCGTGTCGGGGGTTCGACTCCCTCCCCAGGCACCACGGGTCAGAAGGTCTCCCAGCGGACCACTTCGTGAAGTGACCGGCGCCCGGTGGGGCCGGGTGTTTCCGCGGGGTAGCCCACCGTCAGCAGCGCTACCGGCCTCAGGTCCCTGGGTGCCTTCACCAAGCGGCGGACCGCCTGCTCGTCGAAGGCACCGACCCAGCAGCTGGCCAGCCCCAGGGCCGTGGCCGCCAGCTGGGCGTACGCGCAGGCGATGGTGGCGTCCTGCAGGGAGTACAGCTCAGCTCCCCGCCGCCCGTAGCGGAGGGCGGAGCGGGCGGGGTCCTGGAAGAAGACCAGCACCACGGGTGCCTGCGCCACGAACTCCTGGTCCAGGGCGGCCCGGGCGAGCTGCCGTCTCGTATCAGGGTCCGCTACCACCACGACGGCGTAGGCCTGGAGGTTGCCGGCGGAAGGAGCCGCGAGGGCGCAGGTCAGGATCCGGCGGAGCTTGTCCGGCTCTACCGCCCTGGGCTGGTAGCTCCGGACCGACCGGCGGCGCTGGACGGCTTCAAGTAGCTCCATCGTCCCTCTCCACGGGAAGTATCGCCCGCCGGAGCGCGCTGGGCACCCCTGGGATACCCGGCCGGATCGCGGGGCGCTGTCAGCCTGTCCGAGCAAGACCTGACGCGAGGGCCTCCCACAGGTCGGCCCGGCGGTCCGGGTCGAAGGGCAGGTAGGGGACCAGACGGTCCGCGAGGCCCGAGTACCGGGCCCGGAGGGCTTCCGCAAGTCCGGACAGATCCGCCACCACCGCGAACGCGGACACCATCTCGTCGGTGATCAGCCGGGGAAGGGCCTCCCACTGGCGCGCCGAGGCCAGCTGGGACAGGCGCTGCGCCACCTCCTCCCACCCGTGGAGGGCGAACACCGCCCGGTAGGAGGGAGTGGACGCGTAGAAGGCGATCTGCGACCGCACGAACTCCACTTCCCCCTCGTCGGTGGCCACGAACGCGTTCACGGTGACCGCCACGTCCGAGCGCCGGCGCCCCGCGCGGGACGCGCCGGCTTCCAGGGCAGGCAGGACCACCTGCCTCAGGTAGTCGGGGCTGTGCAGGGGGTGCACGTGGAAGCCCTGGGCCAGCTCGCCCGCCAGGCGCGCGAGGCCCGTGTTCACGCCGGCCAGGTACACGGGAACGTCCGGGTGGTCCACCGGGCCGGGGTTGAAGAACGGCGACATCAAGTTCAGCCGGTAGTACCGGCCCTCGAAGCGCAGCGGCTCGCCGGTCTGCCAGCAACGCCAGAAGGCCCGCACGGCCAGCACCTGCTCCCGGAGCTTGCCCACCACGGAGTCCGGCCACGGCATCCCGAACCGCCGCTCCACGTGGGCGCGGACCTGGGTCCCCAGTCCCAGGATGAACCGGCCTCCGCTGGCCTGCGCCAGGTCCCACGCGGTGTACGCCAGGGTGGCGGGGCTGCGGGCGAAGGCGATGGCCACCGCGGTGCCGAAGGCCAGACGGTGGGTGTGCTCGAACACCAGGGGCCCGGGCAGGAAGGGGTCGTGCTGGGTCTCAGGGCTCCACAGGCAGTGGATGCCCAGCTCCTCCGCGGCGCGGGCCAGCCGGGGGACCTCGCGCAGAGAACACGGCGGCAGGGCGGCGTCCAGCAGCACCGCCCAGCACTTCGCCACAGGGCGTCTCGGACCCTGCCCGCGGCGGGGTACACTCGAAGGCGTGGCAGAACCCAGGCAGGTACTGGTCCTGGCTTCCACCTCGCCGCAGCGGCGGGCCATCCTCACCCAGCTGGGGATCCCGTTCGTGGTCGTCCCGCCTCCTTTCGAGGAGGACGACGGCCCCAGCACGGACCCCGTGGGGATGGTCCGGCAGCACGCCCGGGGCAAGGCGCGGTCCGTGCTGCCCGCGGCGGGCGGCCGCCCGGTGCTCGGGGTGGACACCACGGTGGTCCTGGACGGGCGCACGTGGGGCAAGCCGTCCACCGAGGAGGAGGCCGCGGCCATGCTGCGCATGCTGTCGGGCCGCACCCACACGGTCGTCTCGGGCCTGTGCCTGCTGACCGATTTGTGGGAGGAGCTGCACCACGAGACCACCCGGGTCCGCTTCCGGCGGCTTTGCGACCGGGAGGTGGAGGCGTACGTGCGCAGCGGGGAGTGGCGGGGCCGGGCCGGGGGCTACGCCATCCAGGGCCGGGCGTCCGCGTTCGTGGAAGCGGTGGAGGGGGACTTCTGGAACGTGGTGGGCCTGCCCGTTCCGCGGCTGGTGGAGGTGCTGCTGCGCCGGGTACCCGAACTGTACCCACCGGAGGTGGAGGGATGAGGGGGGTGGCGGTGTTTGACGCCTACGGGACGCTGTTCGACACAGAAGGGCTGGTCAGTTGCGCGGAGGCGGAGGCGCCGGGGCAGGGAGGAACTTTGGTACGCGTGTGGCGGGCCAAGCAGCTGGAGTACACGTGGCTGCGCAGCCTCCTGGACCGGTACCGGGACTTCTGGGCGGTGACCCGGGACGCCCTGGAGTTCGCCTGCGAGGCTGCGGGCCTGCAGCTCTCCGCGGAAGCCCGGGACCGGCTCATGTCCGCGTGGCTGGAGGTACCGGCTTTCCCGGACGCGGCGCCCGCCCTTTCGGACCTTGTGGCGCGGGGCGTGCGCTGCTGCGTGTTCTCCAACGGCACCCGGCAGATGCTGGAATCCGCAGCGGCCTCCAGCGGCCTGAGCCGGTACCTGGACGCGGTGCTGAGCGTGGACGACGAAGTCCGGGTCTACAAGCCGCACCCCGCCGCCTACGAGTTCGTGTGCCGGAGCCTCGGCGTCCGGCGGGAGGAGGTCCTGTACGTGTCCTCCAACGGGTTCGACGTGGCCGGCGCCGCCTCGTACGGGTTCCCCACCGCGTGGGTGAACCGCCGCGGCCTGCCCTGGGAGCGGCTGGGGGGGAGTCCTCACCGGGTGGTACGCAGCCTGGGGGAGCTGGCGGGCGGGTGGGTTTGAATCTTCATGCACGTTTGCGTATAGTAATTCCATGGCCATCCGCGTGAGCGTCCTCGGCGCTTCCGGCTACACCGGCGGGGAGCTGGTGCGGCTGCTGAGCGGCCACCCGCAGGTGGAGCTGGTGCACCTCACCGCTTCCCAGCACGAGGGCCGGGCCATGGGCTCGGTGTTCCCCAACCTCCGGGGCGTGGTGGACCAGGTCCTGGAACCCGCGGAGCTGGGGCGGATCGGCCGGGACTCCGACGTGGTGTTTCTGGCGCTGCCCCACGGCATGGCCCTTCAGGCGGCGCCGGAGCTGCTGGCCGCGGGCGCCCGGGTGGTGGACCTGGGTGCTGACTTCCGCCTGAAGGACCCCGCCGCGTACGCGCGGTGGTACAGGCAGGAGCACACCGCCCCCGAGCTGCTGGGCGAGGCGGTGTACGGGCTCACGGAGCTGTACCGGTCCCGGGTGCGGACCGCGCAGCTGGTGGCCAACCCGGGCTGCTACCCCACCGCTGCGGTGCTGGCGCTGGCGCCCTTGGTGCAGGCGGGACTGGTGGCGGGTCCCGTGGTGGTGGACGCCAAGTCGGGGGTCTCCGGCGCGGGACGCAGCCCCTCTTCCGGCACCCACTTCGGCGAGGTGAACGAAAACGTGAAGCCGTACAACGTGGGCGTCCACCGCCACCAGCCGGAGATGGAGCAGGCGCTGGCGGAGGCGGGGGCTGCGGTGCCGGTGCTGTTCGCCCCCCACCTGATCCCCATGACCCGGGGGATCCTGGCCACCTGCTACGCGCCCCTCACCCGGCGGCTGTCCGCGGAGGAGGCGTTGGGCCTGTACCGGGAGGCTTACGGCGGGGAGGCGTTCGTGAGGGTGCTGGAGGACGAGCTGCCGCAGACCAAGGCCACCTACGGCTCCAACTTCTGCGACGTCACCGTGCGGGTGGACACAGAACGCGGGCTGGCGGTGGCGGTGGCCGCTCTGGACAACCTGGTGAAGGGTGGCGCAGGGCAGGCGGTGCAGAACCTGAACGTCATGTTCGGCCTGCCGGAGACCACCGGCCTGTGGGCTCCTGCCCTGTTCCCCTAACCCGATCCGTCGAGGTGCCCCCGATGCTCACCGAGCCTTTGTCGTGGCAACGCACTTCCGGTGGGGTCACCGCGCCCCGGGGCTACCTGGCCGCGGGCGTGCACTGCGGGATCAAGCAGCGCAAGCCGGACCTGGCCCTGCTGGTCTCGGAGTCCCTGGCCACCGTGGCCGGGGTGTTCACCACCAACCGCATCAAGGCCGCGCCGGTCCGGTGGTGCCAGGAGGTGGTGCGGCGGGGTGTGGCCCGCGCCGTGGTGGTGAACAGCGGCAACGCCAACGCCTGCACGGGCGACCGCGGGTGGCAGGACGCGCGGGAGATGGCGGAGCGCACCGCGCAGGCCCTGGGGATCCCCGCGGAGCAGGTGCTGGTGGCGTCCACGGGGGTCATCGGGGTGCCGCTGCCCATGGAGGCGTTACGGCGCGGGATCCCGCTGGCCGCGCGGTCGCTGTCGCGGTCCGGCGAGCAGGCGGCGGAGGCCATCCTGACCACCGACGCCTTCCCCAAGACCTCCGCGGCCGTCACCACGGTGGGCGGGGTGCAGGTGACCGTGGGCGGGATGGCCAAGGGAGCCGGGATGATCCACCCCCGGCTGGCCACCACCCTGTGCTTCCTCACCACGGACGCCGCAGTCCCCGCGCCCGTGCTGCAGCGGGCGCTGGAGCGCGCGGTGGGTGAGTCCTTCAACCGGATCACGGTGGACGGCGACACCAGCACCAACGACACCGTCCTGGTCCTGGCCAACGGCCAGGCGGGAGCGCCCCCCGTGGAGGGCGGACCGGACCTAGAGCGCTTCACGGAGGCCCTCACCGCGGTGGCCCAGGACCTGGCGAGGATGGTGGTGCGGGACGGCGAGGGCGCCCAGCGGTTGGTGGAGGTGGTGGTGGAGGGCGCGAGGGACCGGGCCGACGCGGAGCGGGCGGCCTTCGCGGTCGCCACCTCTCTGCTGGTGAAGACCATGCTGCACGGGGGGGAGCCCAACTGGGGCCGGGTGGTGGCTGCGGTGGGCTACTCCGGCGCGGAGGTGGACGAGCAGCGGGTGGCGGTGTGGTTCGGGGACGTGCAGGTGGTGCGCGGCGGGGTGGGGGTTGCGGGCGTGTTCGACCAAGCAGCGCAGGCGCTGCGGCAGGCGGAGGTCCTCCTGCGGGTGGACCTGGGACTGGGCCCGGGCCGCGCGCGGGTGTGGACGTGCGATCT
>JBKBVM010000077.1:0-7764 GCA_046289555.1 bacterium | reverse complement strand
ACTACGACACCGTCTCCGCCTTCATCAAGAGCCTGCGGGGCTCCGACCCGGACGCGGCGGTGTACTGGCTCGTGCGCATGCTGGAGGCGGGAGAGGACCCGCGGTTCGTGGCGCGCCGCATGGTCATCCACGCAGCGGAGGATGTGGGACTCGCGGACCCCACCGCGCTCCTGGTAGCCACCGCGGCGGCCCACGCGGTGGAGTACGTGGGGATGCCGGAAGCGCAGATCCCTCTCGCGGAGGCCGCCCTGTACATCGCCTGCGCGCCGAAGAGCAACGCGGTGGTGCGGGCGCTGGCGAGGGCTCGGGAGGACGTACGGACCCTCCCGCCGGAACCGGTTCCCCCGCACCTGCGGGACAGCTCCTACCCCGGTGCCGCCGTCCTCGGCCACGGCACCGGCTACCGGTACCCGCACGACTACCCCGGTGGGTTCGTGGAGCAGGACTACCTGCCTGAGGGCCTGCGGGGCCGGGTGTACTACGAGCCCACGGAGCACGGCCTGGAGGCGGAGATCCGGCGGCGCCTGGAGGCCTGGTGGAAGCGCCGCAGGGGCCCGCGCAGTCCCTGAGCTGCGCCCGCTGGACTCGGTCCAACAGATCCCCTCAGGCTGCGTGGCCGCCCTGGACCTGCCCTGCAGGCCAGCAGCCCTGGCCGTGGGGCTTGACAGCCCGGAGGGGTAGGGCTAAATAGTTAGCAGTCCATATTATGGAGTGGAGGTGGAGGATGGCGATCCCCGGCTACACGTACGGAACTGCGGAGGTCGCTCGCAGCCCGGTGTCCCTGGAGGACCTGCAGAAGTTGCAGCAGGCGGTGGCCATGACGGACGAGGACGTGCGGTACCTCCGGATGGCGGGGGACGTGCTGGAGGACCAGGTGGAACAGGTCCTGGACCTGTGGTACGGGTTCGTGGGCTCGACCCCGCACCTCGTCCACTACTTCACAGGGCCCGACGGCCAACCCCTGGGGGACTACCTGGCCGCGGTCCGCAGGAGGTTCGGGCAGTGGATTCTGGACACCTGCCGGCGGCCCTACGACCAGGCGTGGCTGGACTACCAGCACGAGATCGGCCTGCGCCACCACCGCGCGAAGAAGAACCGCACCGACGGCGTGCAGTCCGTAGACCACATCCCCCTGCGGTACGTGGTGGCCCTCATTGCGCCCATCGCCCTCACCATCAAGCCGTTTTTGGCCAACAAGGGGCACAGCCCGGAGGACGTGGAGAAGATGCACGCGGCGTGGGTGAAGGCCGTGGTGCTGCAGGCGGCCCTGTGGAGCTACCCGTACGCGAACCCGGGCGACTGGTAGCAGGTGCCCGTACCACCCCCCTAGGCGCCGGTCCGGTGCCCCTTCCGGGCCGGCGCCGCTCTTTTGAATTGTTCGGGCTGGCCGGGCGTGTGGGGGTGACAGGGGAGTCCGGCCGCGCTACCAAACTCGTGCAGTGCGGCGAAGATTGTTCGCATATCCGAACAGGGGCGGACCATGAGCAGCCAGCGGGAGATACTCAACTGCGTGGGGGGAGAGTGGAAGCGGCCCTCGGGGTCCGACGACCTGGTGGTGTATAACCCCGCCACCGGGGAAGTGCTGGCCCGCGGCCGGGGCAGCAGCCCGGCGGAGGTGGACGAGGCGGCCCGGGCCGCGGCGCGGGCGTTCGCCGACTGGCGCAGGACCCCGGCCACGGAGCGGGTGCAGTACCTGTTCCGGCTGAAGCGGCTGCTGGAAGAGAGCCTGGAGGACCTAGCGCGCACGGTGACCGAGGAGTGCGGCAAGACGTACGACGAGTCGGCGGGGGAGATCAAGCGGGGGATCGAGAACGTGGAGGTGGCCTGCGGGATCCCCAGCCTCATGCAGGGGTACAACAACGAGGACGTGGCCCGCGGGATCGACGAGCACCTGTACCGGCAACCGCTGGGGGTGGTGGCGGCCATCACGCCGTTTAACTTCCCGGGCATGATCCCGTTGTGGTTTCTGCCCTACGCCATCGCGTGCGGCAACGCCATCCTCGTCAAGCCCTCGGACAAGACCCCTCTCACCATGCAGAAGATCATGCGGCTGGTGGAGGAGACGGGGCTGCCGCCGGGCGTGGTGAACGTGGTGAACGGCGCCAAGGAGACCGTGGACGCCATCCTGGACCACCCCCTGGTGCGTGCCGTCAGCTTCGTGGGGTCGAGCCCCGTGGCCCGGTACGTGTACACCCGCGCCACCGCCAACGGCAAGCGGGCGCAGTGTCAGGGAGGCGCCAAGAACCCGGTGATCGTGATGCCGGACGCGGACCTGGAGGTGGTCCCGCGCCTGGTGGCGGACTCCGCGTTCGGGTGTGCGGGTCAGCGGTGTCTGGCCAGCTCCCTGGCGGTGGTGGTGGGGGAAGCCCGGGAGCCCTTCCGGGAGGCGGTGGCGGAGCTGGCGCTGTCCCGGAAGGTGGGGTACGGGCTGGAGCCCGGGGTGGAGATGGGGCCCGTGATCCGGCGGGAGAGCAAGGACCGCGTCGAGGGGCTCATCGGCAAGGGTGCGGAGGAGGGCGCGCGGGTGGTGGTGGACGGCCGCGGGGCGCGGGTCCCGGGCTACGAAGGCGGGTTCTTCGTGCGGCCCACGGTCCTGGAGGACGTGCCCCCGGACGGGGTGGTGGCCCGGACGGAGATCTTCGGGCCCGTGCTGGGCCTGATCTACGTGCGGGACATCGACGAGGCCATCCAGCTGGTGAACCGGGGCCAGTACGGGAACATGGCGTGCCTGTTCACCCGAAGTGGAGCTGCGGCTCGCAAGTTCCGGTACGAGGCCCAGGCGGGCAACCTGGGGATCAACGTGGGCGTGGCCCAGCCCATCGCCTTCTACCCGTTCGCGGGCATGAAGGACAGCTTCTTCGGCGACCTGCACGGCCAGGGCCGGGACGCGGTGGAGTTCTACACGGAGAAGAAGGTCGTGGTAGAACGCTGGCCGGACCGGCCTTGAAGGGGGACTCCCATGAGAGCGGCGGTACTCCCGGAGGTCGGAGCGGGGCTGCGGGTGGAGGACCTGCGCGACCCCCGCCCGCACGCGGGCGAGGTCCTGGTCCGTGTCAAGGCCTGCGGGGTATGCCACACGGACCTGCACGTGATCAAGGGGGAGGTGAAGTTCCCGACCCCGTGCGTGCTGGGCCACGAGATCAGCGGGGTGGTGGAGGAGGTGGGGCCCGGGGTGGACGGGCTGCGCCCCGGGCAGGCGGTGGCCTGCGCCTTCATCATGCCCTGCGGGACGTGCTTCTACTGCGTCCGCGGGGAGGAGGACCTGTGCGAGCGGTTCTTCGAGTACAACCGCCTGCGGGGGACCCTGTACGACGGACAGACCCGCCTGTACCGGCCCGACGGTTCGCCCGTGTGGATGTACTCCATGGGAGGGCTCGCGGAGTACGCGGTGGTCCCCGCCACGGACGTGTTCCCGGTACCCGAGGGGCTCCCCCTGGACCGGGCTGCGGTCCTCGGCTGCGCGGTGTTCACGGCCTTCGGCGCCATCCGCAACGCCGCCCGGCTGCAGCCCGGGGAGTCGGTGGCGGTGTTCGCTACCGGCGGGGTGGGCTCCGCCCTGGTGGAGCTGGCACGCGCCTTCGGTGCCTACCCCATCGTGGCCGTGGACGTGCGGCCGGAGAAGCTGGAGGCAGCTAGGCAGCTGGGAGCGACCCACGTGGTGAACGCCGCGGAGGTGAGGCCGCAGGACGCGGTGCGGGACGTCACAGCGGGTCGTGGGGCGGACGTGGCGTTCGAAGCCCTGGGCCGGCCGGAGACCTTCGTGCAGGCGGTGGAGTCCGTCCGGGACGGGGGCCGTGCGGTGATGGTAGGGATCGCGCCGGTGGGAGTCACCGCGCCCGTGGAGATCACCCGGGTGGTCCGGCGCAAGATCCAGATCCTGGGCTCGTACGGAGCCCGGACCCGCACCGACATGCCCCTGGTCCTGTCCCTGGCCCAGCGGGGAGCGGTCCACCTGGACCGGCTGGTGACGCGTCAGTTCTCCCTGGACCAGGCGGACGAGGCGTACCGGCTGTTGGACCAAGGGGCCATCGTGGGACGTGCGGTGGTGGTGGTCTGACCCGTGCGTGCGCAGTCGCCACGGAGCCCGGGACCCACCGGCTCGCGGCGACGCGGACGGCTTCTGTTTGTCTGGCTCGATTTTCAAGATCAACCAAAGTAAAGAAGGGGGTGTTGAGGTGCGAGGGAAGGCGTGGCTGACCAAGGCGGCAGCCGGGCTGCTGGTGCTCGCGCTGGCGGTGGTGGGCATCCAGACCCTGGGCCGGGCCCAGCGGCCGGTGACCCTGAAGATCGAGTCCAGCTATCCCGCGGGGACCCAGGCCTGGATCTGGCTGACGGAGTACTACAAGCCCGCGGTGGAGGAGATGTCCGCGGGACGCCTGCGGATCGACGCGCTCCCGCCGGGTGCGGTGGTCCCCGCCTTTGAGGTGGCCGACGCGGTCAACAAGGGCGTGCTGGACGGCGGGGTCACGCAGGGCATGTACTACGTGGGCAAGCACCCCGCGGGCGCCCTGTTCTCCACGGTCCCCGGCGGTCCGTTCGGCATGACCTTCATCGACGTCATGGCGTGGTTCTTCTACGGGGGCGGGTCGGAGCTGCACCAGCGCTACTACAACGAGGCCCTCCGCATGCCCAACATCGGGAAGGTCATCCCGGCCATCAACTGGGGTCCTCAGTGGTTCGGGTGGTTCAAGAAGCCCATCCGGTCCATGGGGGACATGCGGGGCCTCAAGTACCGTATCCCCGGTATCGCGGGGGACGTGTGGAAGGAGCTGGGCGTGAGCGTGGTGGTCCTGCCGGGTGGGGAGATCCTGCCCGCGGGCGAACGGGGTGTGATCGACGCCGCGGAGTGGGCCTTCCCCTACGACGACATCCGCCTGGGGTTCCACAACGTGTGGAAGTACTTCCACACCCCGGAGGCGCACTCGTACCGGGAGAACGCGGAGCTGATGTTCAACAAGCAGGTGTGGGACGGCCTGTCGGCGGACCTGAAGCGGATCCTGGAGGAGGCGGCCCACGCCTCCACCCTGCGCCTGTGGGCGCGGCACCTGGTGGACAACGCCCGCACCGCGCAGGAGCTCCGGACTAAGTACGGGGTCACCATCGTGCGTACGCCTGACGACGTGGCCAAGGGGTACCTGGAGGCGTGGGACAAGAAGGTCGTCCCCAAGTTCCTGCAGGACCCCTTCTTCCGGGAGGTGTGGCGGTCCCAGCAGAACTTCGCCCGGCTGGTCGTGCCCTACCGCCGGGACACCGAGCCAGACTACCGGATCTACGCGGACTGGTACTGGAAGGGCATCCGGGCGGCCCGGTGACGGGCTGGCGTAACCCCCACGCGGCGGGGCCCGGGCCCCCGGCTTAGGGTCGGGGGCCCGGCCCGCGCCGGGACGTGAGGAGGCAGGAATGGTAGACGCGGAGGTCGTACGAGCCCAGCAGATGCACGAGCGAGCGACGCGGGCGCCGGACGAGCCCCTCGAAGCGCTGCCCCCCGTCCTCCGGGGTGTCGTGCGGAGGATCGACGGGTTCACCCAGCGCACGGGCCAGCTCGTGAGCTGGCTCACGGTGCCCATGGTGTTCTCCCTCTGCTACGAGGTGGTGAGCCGGAAGTTCCTGGGCCGCGCTACCGTGTGGTCGTACGACGTCACCTACATGCTGTACGGGAGTCTGTTCATGCTGGCGGCGGGCTTCACCCTCCTGCGCAAGGAGCACATCCGGACGGACTTCTTCTACGCCCGCTGGGCGGTGCGGACCCAGGCTCTGGTGGACGTCCTGGCGTACCTGCTGGTCTTCTTCCCCGCCATGGCCTTCTTCCTGTGGAAGGGGACGGAGATGGCGGTGCACTCCTGGCAGCTGCGGGAGCTTTCGGAGGCGAGCCCGTGGCGTCCGCCCCTGTACCCCTTCCGGACCGTGCTGCCGGTGGGCTCTGCGTTGCTCCTGCTGCAGGGCATCTCGGAATTCCTGAAGGCTGTGGCCGCGGCCCGCACGGGGAGGTGGCCGGAATGAGCCCGGAGGCTTTGGGCTTCGTCCTCCTGGCCGCCCTGCTGTCCGGCATCTTCGGGGGGTTCCCCATCGCCTTCACCCTGGTGGTGCTCACCGCGCTGTTCGGTTACATCGGCATGGGGACCCGGGTGTTCGACCTCATGGCGTTCCAGGCCTGGGCGCTGATGAAGGAGGAGACCCTGGCTGCGGTCCCCCTGTTCCTGTTCATGGGATACCTGCTGGAGGAAGCAGGCCTCATGGACCGCCTCTTCCGCGGGTTCCAGAAGCTGTTCGGAGGTGTCCGCGGTTCCCTGTACCTCGGCGTGCTGATCACGGGGACCATCTTCGCGGCCGCCACCGGGATCATCGGGGCTTCCGTGACCCTGCTGGGGATCATGGCGGGCAGCGCCATGAAGCGCAGCGGCTACGACCCCAGCCTGTCCGCGGGGGTCATCACCGCGGCGGGCTGCCTGGGGATCTTGATCCCGCCCAGCGTGATGCTGGTCACCATGGGACCGGTGGTGGGGGTCTCCATCGTGAAGCTCTTTGCCGCAGCCATCTTCCCGGGGTTGCTGCTGTCCGGGCTGTACCTCCTGTATGCGCTCGCCAAAAGTTACCTCCGGCCACACCTGGCGCCGTTGGCGCGGACGGAGGAGCGGGCGGCGAGCCTGAGAGAGGGCCTCCGGGAGCTGCTGGTGGGCATGATCCCTGTCACCACCCTCATCCTGGCGGCCCTGGGCAGCATCCTGGCGGGCTGGGCCACGCCCACGGAGGCGGCGGCTATGGGAGCGGCCGGGGCCTGGATCCTCGCGGTCGCCTACCGCCGGTTCACCGTGCGGGGGTTGCAGCAGGCCCTGGTGCGGACTGCCTCCACCTCCAGCATGATCCTGTTCCTCGCGGTGGCCTCCAACATGTACGGCGCGGTGTTCACCCGACTGGGGACCGGTACGTGGATCGCGGAGCGGGTGCTGAACTCCGGGGTGGCTCCTGCGCTGATCGTGGTCCTGCTGATGCTGGTGATCTTCGTCCTGGGCTGGCCCCTGGAGTGGCCGGCCATCGTGTACATTTTCCTGCCCATTTTCGTGCCCGTGGTGGAGGGGATCCGGCTGCCGGGGATCGAGAGCACCCCGGACAAACTCCTGTGGTTCAGCACCCTGGTCGCGGTGAACCTGCAGACCGCGTTTCTCTCCCCGCCGGTGGCCATGGCCGCCTACTACCTGAAGGCGGTGGTCCCGGAGTGGGAGCTCAGCCAGATCTACCGGGGCATGATGGAGTTCATGGTCCTCCAGGTAGTCGGGTTGGTGGTGGTGCTCCTGTACCCGCCCATCGCCCTGTGGCTGCCGACCCGGCTGTTCGGGGGCGGCTGAAGGCCGGCAAGCCTCTTACCGCCCGCACGGATAGACGCCGGACGTCAGGAGGAGCGCAGGGAGTCCCACGCCACCGCCAGCTGCAGGCGCAGGCGGAGGTCCGGGTCGTCCAGGGAGGCACCGAGGAGCTCCTCCATCCGTGCCACCCGGTGTCGCAGGGTGTTCCAGTGGACGCCCAGGGACCGGGCGGCCGCGCGCTGGTTGAACGCCGCCGCCACCAGCGCCCGCGCGGTGTCGTACAGCGCAGGGCTGGCTTCCCGCAGGCGCCCCAGGGTGGTCTCCTGGAGGGCTTCCAGGGCGTCCCGGTCCTGGCACGAGTGGAGGATCCGCAGGATCAGGGAATCCTCGTACCACCAGACGCCCGCACTGCTGACGACCGTGAGCACGGCCTGCGCTTCCCGGAGGCTGGCGGGCAAGAGAG
>JBKBVM010000076.1:0-7885 GCA_046289555.1 bacterium | reverse complement strand
GCGGTTCTGGTCCCAGGTGGTGCGCTGGGCCGCACGCCTGGATCACGGCCGGCTGGACGTACGGACGGAGCTGCGGGGTGCGCGCCTGCGGATCCGGCTGGACGCCCGCGACGAGGCGGGCGACTACCTGGACGGGCTGCGGGTGGAGGGGACGGTGGCAGGCCCCTCGTCCTCCCAGCGGGTGGTGCTGCGGCAGACCGGGCCCGGCTGGTACGAGGCAGAGGCGGACATGTCCGGTGCGGGCGTGTACACCGTGGCGGTCACCGCGTGGCAGGGATCACGGGTGGTGGGACGCGCCCGTGTGCCCGTGGCGGTGGCCTACCCGCCCGAGCTGCGCGACCCGCAGCCGGACCCGGCGCTCCTGGCCCGCGTGGCGGAAGCCGGGGGCGGCCGCGTCCTCCGTACGCCGCAGGAAGCCCTGGCTCCACCCCCGCACGCGCGGCACGATCGCGACGCGTGGCCTGCCCTCGCCACGGCGAGCCTGGTGCTGTTCCTGCTGGAGCTGGTGGCCCGGCGCGTGCCCGCGGTGGCCAGCCTGGTGGCCGCGGTGGCGGAGGGCGGGCGTCGGTCCGCGCCCGCGGACGCGTGGTACGCGGAGGCGGACCGGTGGCGGCCGCTGGCAGGCCCGCCCCCGGACGCGGACACCGAGCTGCGGGCCCGGCTGTACGTGGCCCGCCTCAAGCGGGACGGCTCCTAGCTGCGCCGCAAGGGCTGTGCGGGGCCGGCGTCGAACTTCCTCCGCCCGTGGGACGTGCGGCGGGAGGAGAGGCGATGCAGGCAGACGTGGGCGTGTTTGGCGGCTCCGGCTTCTACCGGCTGCTGGACGACGTGGAAGAGCACAAGGTGGAGACCCCGTACGGGCCCCCCAGCGACGTGGTGACCATCGGTCGCGTGGGCTCCAAGCGCGTGGCGTTCCTGCCGCGCCACGGCCGGACCCACGCCATCCCGCCCCACCGGATCAACTACCGGGCCAACGTGTGGGCCATGAAGCAGCTCGGCGTGCGGTGGCTGTTCGGGCCGTGCGCGGTGGGCAGCCTGCAGCCTCACGTGCGGCCCGGCGACTTCGTGCTGTGCGACCAGTTCGTGGACCGCACCTCCGGCCGGGCGGACACCTTCTACGACGGTCCCGTGACCACCCACGTGAGCTCCGCGGACCCCTACTGCCCGACCCTGCGGCAGCTGGTGGCGCAGGTGGCGCGCGAACAGGGGCTGCCCCTGCACGAGCGGGGGACGGTGGTGGTGATCCAGGGACCGCGATTTTCCACCCGCGCGGAGAGCCGGTGGTTCCGCTCCCAGGGGTGGGAGGTCATCAACATGACCCAGTACCCCGAGGCGCACCTGGCGCGGGAGTTGGCCCTGTGCTACGTGAACATCTCCCTGGTTACGGACTACGACGTGGGCGTGGAGGGCGACCCCACCGCGACCCCGGTGAGCGCGGAGGAGGTGATGCGGCAGTTCGCGGCCAACAACGCCAAGCTGCGCGACCTCCTCCTGGAGAGCATCGCGCGCCTGCCGGAGACCAACACCTGTCCCCTGTGCCCGCGGGCCCTGGACCACGCTCGGGTGGGCTAGCGGAGGGCAGGTGGGTGCGGGTCTCGCTGAGGCGGATACACATTTCCGACGAGGTGCAGGGATGAACCAGACGGCGAGAGGGACCGACGCCCCCGGGCGCGTCCTGGGGCTGGCGGTGTTCGTGCTGGGGGTGCTCCTGTTGCTGTTCGTCTTCTACGTGGCGTACGCCGAGCTCACCGGCAACAGTTTGAGCCAGGTGGCGCATCCGCCGCAGGGAGGGCCGGACATGGGGCTGGCCCTGGCCCTGGTCCTGAAGGCCATCTTCCTGTTCCTGCTCGGCTACCTGGCCTCGGGGATCGCGGGGAGGGGGATCGGCCTGTACCAGGCCTCGCGCGGCGAACCCGCGGAGTGAGCCCGTGGACCGCGTCGTCGACCTGCGCAGCGACACCGTCACGCAGCCCACCGACCGTATGCGGGAGGCTATGGCCACAGCCCGGGTGGGCGACGACGTGTTCCGCGAGGACCCCACCGTGGCCGAGCTGGAGAGCCTCGCGGCGCGGATGGTGGGACACCCAGCGGGCCTGTTCTGCGCCAGCGGGACCATGGCCAATCTGGTGGCGGTGCTGACGCACTGCCGGCGCGGGGACGCCGTGCTCGCGGACGCGGAGGCCCACGTGCTGCACTACGAGGCGGGTGGGATGAGCGTCCTCGCGGGCGCTTTCCCCCAACCGCTGCGGACCCGGGACGGCCACCCCACCCCGGAAGAGCTGGAGGCGGCAGTGGGCCCGCCCGACGTACACCGGCCGCCCGCGCGTCTGGTGTGGCTGGAGAACACCCACAACCGCGCGGGCGGCGTGGCGTATCGGCCGGACCACACCGCGGCCGTAGCGCGTTGGGCCCACGCCCGGGGCCTGCGGGTCCACCTGGACGGCGCGCGGCTTTTTAACGCCGCGGTGGCGCTGGGCGTTTCCGCTGCGGACCTGGCCAGGCCCGTGGACAGCGTCATGTTGTCCCTGTCGAAGGGGCTCAGCGCGCCAGCAGGTTCCGTGCTCTGTGGGTCGGAAGCGTTTGTGGAGGAGGCGCGCCGGTGGCGGAAGGCGTTGGGCGGGGGGATGCGCCAGGTGGGGGTTCTGGCCGCGGCGGGGCTGGTGGCCTTGCGGGAGATGGTGGACCGCCTGCGGGAGGACCACCGGCGTGCGCGGGCGCTGGCGGAGGGGCTGCCGGAGATCCCGGGAGTGGAGGTCGAGCCGGAGCGCGTGCAGACCAACATCGTGCTGGCGCGGGTGGTGGACGCGCCGGGGGTGGTGGAACGCCTGCGGGCGCACGGGGTTCTGGCCCTCGCCCTGGACGCCCGCACGATCCGCTTCGTCACGCACCGGCACGTGGACGACGGAGACGTCGAACGTGCCGTGCGGGCGATGCGTGCTGCGGTGGCGGGGTAGGGCGGGCGGGGACGGGAAAAATTTCCCCGGGGCCAGCAGGAGTTCCGGGCGAATGCGCGTAAGGGTACCTCAAACCACAGGAAAGGAGGTACCGAGCCATGGCGGCGAAGAAGGCGGCCAAGAAGGCCACCGCCAAGAAGACCTCCGCCAAGAAGACGGCGAAGAAGGCCGCCCGCAAGAAGCGGTAGACGCGGGCGGTGCTTGAGGTCTCGGGGGTGCCGGCTCTCCGGCACCCCCGGTGCTTTCTACGTTAGAACCGGTACTGCACGCCCAGCCCGTAGGAGGGAGACTGCAGGATGTCCCGTACGTGCACCCCCACGGCCCAGTGGGGCGCCCACCTGTAGTAGCCTGAAACGTCGAGGGTCAGCCGGTTGAAGTTGTACAGGTCGAGGGAAAGCCGCCACGCGGATTCCGCCCCGTAGTCCAGCCCCACACCCACCTGGGACTGCAGGATGCCCACCCGCCAGCTCAGGGTGTCGGACAGCCGGAAGCCCACCTGCAGGTTGAGCCAGTTGCCGCCGCCCACGTCGTGCAGCCCGAGCCGGTAGAAGCGCGGCTCGCCCAGCGCCACCCACAGGTCGAGGTCATGCCGGAAACGGGTGCGGGTGTCGTAGCCCAGCTCGTAGGTGAGCTGCAGGTTGGGCAGGAGGGGGATACCCTCCGGGCCGCGCAGCACGCCGCCGATGCGCTCCAACGCGGGCGCAGCCCGCTCCGCCACCTCGCCCACCCGGCGGGCCGCGGTGCCGACTTCCCGCGCGGCGTCCTCCGCCTGCCGGACCGCCCGGCGGGCGTCCTGCACCAGTCCCCGCACCTCCTGCATCTGGTCCTCGCGCACGAGGCCCTCCTGCAGGGTGCGGGCCATCTCGTCCAGACGGCGCGCCAGGCTCTCCACGGAGGCCGCGGTGCGCCGGATCCGGCCGCTCAGCTCCCCCTCCGCCGCCGTGTCCTCCACGAAGCGCTGGACCTCCCGGGCCGTGTCCCGCAAGTGCTCCGCGAGCTCCCGCAGCCGCCGGGCCGTGGTGCGCACGTCCTCGCCCGCGTCCGTAACCACCCGGTCCACCTGCGCCGCCGCCGCCTCCACGTAGCCCGCCGCGCGCACCAAGCTGCCCACCAGCCGCGGGTCCGTCACCACCTCCCGAACCGCCGTCACCGTGGCGTCCAGGTTGTCCACCAGCCGCTGGGCAGCCTGCACCGTCCGCCGCACGTCCGCCACCGCCTGGCGCAGGTCTTTGGCGAGCTCGTCCACCCGCTGGAACACCACGTCCACGGAGTAGGGGGGTTGTCCCTCCACCACCTCTCCCGGGGCCAGCATCTCCGGCCCCGGCCCCGGGACCACCGCCAGGAACCGGTTGCCCAACAGGGTGCTGCTGGCCACGCGGAACGTGGATCCCCGCGGCACCCGCACCTCGGACCGGATCCGCACCCGCACCTCCGCGCGGTGGTCGTCCGTGAGGCGCAGGGACTCCACCGCCCCGATCTGCACGCCCGCCAGGTGCACCGCGCTGCCCGGGCTCAAGCCCTCGGCGTCAGGGAACACCACCCGCAGCTCGTACCCGCGGGGCCGGACCAGCCCCTGGCCCAGGAACACCACCAGGGCCGCGAACAGCACCGCAGCGATGAGGACCACCAGGCCCACCCGCGCCTCAGGCTTCACGGATCGCCTCCTCCACCACACCCCCGAGTGCCGAGCTGCGCAGGAACGCCTGCACGAGGGGGTGCGGACTGGTGCGGACCTCCTCCCGGGTCCCCGTTGCCACGAAGCGGCCAGCGTCCATGACCGCCACGCGGTCCGCCACCGCGAACGCGGTCAGTAGGTCGTGGGTCACCAGCACGGTCGTGGTCCGGGTCCTGGCCCGCACCTCCATCATGAGGCGGTCCACCGCGCGCGCGGTCACGGGGTCCAGGCCCGCGGTGGGCTCGTCGTACAGCACGATCTTGGGGTCCAGGGCCAGCGCCCGGGCGATCCCCACCCGCTTGCGCATCCCGCCGCTGAGCTCCGCGGGCATCTTGTGCTCGGTGCCCCCCATGCCCACCAGGTTCAGCTTCTCCGCCACGATCTCCTGGAGGCGGGACTCCGGCAGCCGTCGGTGCCGCCGCAGGGGGAAGGCCACGTTCTCCCCCACCGTGAGGGAGTCGAACAGCGCCGCACCCTGGAACACCACACCCACCTGCGACCGCACCTCCCGCAGCCGGTGGGGCGGCAGCCGGTGGAGCGCTTCCCCATCTAGCCGGACCTCGCCCCGGTCCGGGACCAGCAACCCCACCAGGTGCCGCAGCAGGACGGTCTTGCCGCACCCGCTGGGCCCCAGGATGGCCACGGCCTCGCCCGGCTCCACCCGCAGGGAGACGCCCCGCAGGACGGGCTGGCCAGCCAGCGCCTTGTGCAGATCCACCACCTCCACGCGGCCCGACAGTTCCATCAGAAGAGCAGCACGTCCAGGAAGTAGTTGGCCGCGAGCACCCACGCGATGGCCGCCACCACCGCCCCGGTGGTCGCCTGACCTACCCCCGCGGCCCCGCCGGAGGCCCGCAGCCCCTTGTGGCAGGCCACCAGCGCGATCAGGAGCCCGAACACCGCGGACTTCACCAGCCCGCCCACCACGTCGTGCAGGTCCAGGAACTGTCGCACGGAGTCCACGTACACCGACCCCGGAACCCCCACCACCAGGCTCACCGCGTAGCCGCCCAGGGAGCCCACCGCGTTGGCCAGGACCACCAGCACCGGCAGCATGACCGCCAACGCGAGGGCACGGGGCACCACCAGGTAGTCCACGGGGTCGGTGCCCATCACCGTCAGGGCGTCCACCTGCTCGGTGACCACCATCGTCCCCAGCTCCGCGGCGAACCCCGCGCCCACGCGGCCTGCCACGGTGACCGCGGTGAACACCGGCGCCGCCTCCCGCGCCATGGACACCGCGATCAGCCCGCCCACGAAGCCCTCGCCCCCCAGACGCAGGAGCTGGTTGGCCGTCTGGTACGCCAGCACCATGCCCGAGAACAGGCCCGTCAGCAGGACGAGAGGCACCGAGTCCACGCCTGCCCGGGCCATCTGCAGCACCGTCTGGCCGGCCTCCCACCGCACGCGGACGACGCCTGCAGCCACCCGTGCCACGAAGCGGGCGGCTTCCCCCACCTCCTCCAGGCGCCGCAGGGTCGCCTCTCCCAGCCTCTCCAGGGTCGCGTTGACGGCCATCCCCCACCGTGCTATGGTGACACCGCCGAAGCAGAAGCGCCACGCTTCTCACCCGGCGGCCTCGGCCAGCCGGGTCCGACCGGTCGACAGGTGCGGGCGTGGAGGCTTTCTGCGCCCGCTTTCATTTTCCTGGTGCCCCGGGGCACCGGAGGAGGGGATAGCATAGAGCGCGAGCCGAGGGTGAACGAACGCATCCGCATCCGCGAGGTGCGGTTGATCGGACCGAACGGGGAGCAGCTGGGAATCGTGCCCGTCCAGGAAGCCCTGCGGCGGGCCCGGGAGATGGGGTTGGATCTGGTGGAGGTGGCTCCCACCGCTTCGCCGCCCGTGGCGAAGATCATGGACTACGGGCGGTACAAGTACGAGCAGAGCAAGCGGGACCGGGAGGCCCACCGCAAGCAGCGGGCTTCCGAGGTCAAGCGGATGCGCATGACACCCAAGATCGGCGACCACGACTTCCAGACCAAGGCGAAGCTCATCTACTCCTTCCTGCAGGAGGGGCACAAGGTGAAGGTGGAGATGTGGTTCCGGGGCCGGGAGATGGTCCACCCGGAGCTGGGGCGTCAGATCCTGGACCGGCTCGCGGAGTACGTTTCGGAGATCGCAAACGTGGAGCGGCCGCCCGCCATGGAGGGCCGGAACATGGTCATGGTGTTGAGCCCGGCCCGCCGGTAGGGCGCGAGGAGGGAGCCGCCGATGCCGAAGGCCAAAACGCACCAGGGGACGCGCAAGCGCATCCGGATCACCGGGACCGGGAAGCTCCTGCGGGGCCGTCAGGGCGGCGGTCACCTGAAGCAGAAGAAGAGCCCGCGTCGGAAGCGGGACCTGGGCCGCCAGGTCCCGGTCTCTCCGGTGGATGCGGACCGCGTGCGCCGCCTGCTGCCGTACGACTGAGGGCTGGAGGTTGTGCCATGGCAAGGGTCAAGCGCGGGAAGACCGTCCGCGCCCGTCACAAGAAGATCCTCAAGCTCGCGAAGGGCTTCTGGGGGAAGAAGAGCCGGTGGTTCAAGCTGGCCAACCAGTACGTGATCCGCGCCCTGGCGGCCGCGTACCGCCACCGCCGCCAGCGCAAGCGGGACTTCCGGCGCCTGTGGATCGCCCGCATCAACGCCGCGGCGCGCCAGCACGGGCTTTCGTACAGCCGGCTGATCCACGCGCTGCGGGCGAACGGGGTGGCCATCAACCGCAAGATCCTGGCAGACCTGGCGGTGCGGGACCGGGAGGCCTTCGCGGAGATCGTCCGGCGGGTGACGGGCCGGCCCTGAAACCTCCACGGAAGCGTGAGGACCGCACCGGACCGGGAACCTCAACCACGGCTGGACTGGTCGAGCCCCCGCAACCCGCACGTGCGCGCCCTCCGGGCGCTGCTGGACCGCCGGGAGCGGGCCCACGCGGGCCGCGCGGTGGTCACCGGTGTGCGGCTGGTGGAGACCGCGCTGCGCCTCGGGCGGGCGGAGGAGCTCCTGCTGGTCCCCGAGGCGGGCCCGGAGGTGGACCGGCTGGCGCAGCAGGCGGAAGAGCTGCGCGTTCCCGTGCGGTGGGTGTCCCGGAGGGTGGTGGAGGCGGTCTCCGCCGTGAAGACCCCGCAGCCGGCGGCCGCGGTGGTGCGGGTCCCGGAGGTGGTACCGCTGTCGCGGCTGCGCTGGCGGTGGCTCGTGGTGGCGGACGGCCTTCAGGACCCCGGCAACCTGGGTGCGTTGGTGCGCACCGCCCACGCCGCGGGGTTCGACGCGGTGGT
>JBKBVM010000075.1:0-7983 GCA_046289555.1 bacterium | reverse complement strand
ACATCGGGGCGAAGCTCACCCGGGGGCTGGGGGCGGGGGGCAACCCGGAGGTGGGCCGTCAGGCGGCGGAGGAGACCCAGGAAGAACTGTACGACGCCCTGGAGGGCGCGGACATGGTCTTCGTCACCGCGGGCATGGGCGGCGGGACCGGGACCGGCGGGGCGCCCGTGGTGGCCCGCATCGCGCGGGAACAGGGGGCCCTCACCATCGGGGTGGTGACCAAACCGTTCTCCTTCGAGGGGCGTCGCCGGGCCGCGGCGGCGGAGGAGGGCATCCGGAACCTCAAGGAGCAGGTGAACACCCTCATCACCATCCCGAACGACCGGCTGTTGCAGCTGGTGGACCGCAGCGTGAGCATGATCGAGGCCTTCCGGGTCGCGGACGACGTCCTGCGCCAGGGCGTGCAGGGGATCGCGGACCTCATCACCGTGCCCGGCCTCATTAACCTGGACTTCGCGGACGTCCGCACGGTGATGGCGGAGGCCGGGAGTGCCCTCATCGGCATCGGCGTGGCTTCAGGGGAGGACCGGGCCGTGCGGGCGGCCCGCACCGCCATCAGCAGCCCCCTGCTGGAGACCTCCATGGACGGCGCCCGGGGGGTGCTGTTGAACGTCACGGGGGGCCTCGACCTGGGGCTGGTGGAGGTGAACGAGGCGGCGCAGATCATCGCGGAGGCCGCAGACCCCGACGCCAACATCATCTTCGGCGCGGTCATCGATGAGGGCCTCCGGGACGAGGTACGGATCACCGTGATCGCCACCGGCTTCGACGCGGCCCGGCCCAAGCGGGCCCAGGAAGCTGTGGAGCCGGCGGCTGCCGCACCGCAGGACCGCGAGGCCGCCGTGAAGATGTTCATCGACGACCTGGACGTGCCGGCGTTCCTGCGCAAGCGCTGACGGGACGTGCCCAACACCGTGCCGGCGTGGCGGGCCCGCCGTGCCGGAGGAGGCGTATGACCGAGCTAGGTGACCCCCTGGAGCGCGCAGTCCGGCGTCACTTCCCCGTGCTGGAGGTGCACCGGACGGACGGGACGGTACGGTTTGTGATCTCCGACGGCCCGCACCCGGCCGGCGCGTTCCGCAGCCTCCGGCAGGAGCTCCTCGCGCTGGGCTACTCGCCGCTTGTGCGCAGGCACCGGGGGCGCGTGTGGCTGTACCTGGTGCCCCGGCCGCCGAAGGGGGCCAGCAACCGGTGGCTGGTGGTGGCGCTGTTCCTGGCCACCGTGGGCACCACCTTCGCTACGGGATTCCTGGCCTCCCAGCGCTTCGCGCACGTGTTGCGGGAGGTGCCTCACGCGGTGCTGCGGGCCGGATACTGGCCGAACCCGTGGGTGGACGGACTCACGTTCAGCGCCGCCCTCATGGCCATCCTCCTGGTGCACGAGCTGGGGCACAAGCTGGCGGCCCAGGTGCACGGGATCGAAGCCAGCGGTCCGTACTTCATCCCGTTCCCGCCGCTGCTGGTGGGAGGCGAGATGTCGCTGGGGACCATGGGCGCGGTGATCTTCTCCAAGGAGCCCGCGCCGGACCGCGACGGACTGTTCGACCTGGGTGCCTCCGGGCCCGTGGCGGGCCTGGTGGTGGCCGCGGCGGTCCTGTGGGTGGGGTTGGAGCGTACCGTGCTGCTGGACCTATCTGCCCTGTGCCCCGGCCTCCGGCCGGAGAACTGCGGTCCTTTGCTGGCGCTCCCGCGCTTCCCGTTCGGGCTGCCGTGGGTGGTGGACCAGGTGGTCCGCTGGCGGTTCGGCGCCTCTCCGGAGGTGGTGGCCTACCTGGACCCGCTGCTGGACGCCGCGGTCATCGGCGTGTTTGTGACCGCGGTGAACCTGCTGCCCGCCAGCTCCCTGGACGGCGGCCACGTCACCCGGGCGCTGCTGGGTGAGCGGTGGCACCGGTGGGGTTCCTACCTGGCGGTGGGGCTTTTGTTCCTCATGGGCCTGTGGCTGATGGCGATCCTGCTGCTGTTCCTGCTGTCCCGGGGCCACCCCGGCCCCATGGACGACCTCACCCCCCCGTCCCCGTCCCGGCGCTGGGCCGGGGTGGGGCTGCTGGCGGTATTTCTGGTGTCGCTGCCGTGGACGAACTTCCTGCTGCTGCTCCGGCTGCTGGGCGAGCTGGTGGGCCGCTGAGCGTGAGCGTGGAGCTGGTGGGGGTCCGTAAGCGCTACGGCCGGGCGGAGGTCCTCCGGGGTCTGAGCTTTCGGGTGGACGCCGGCGAGGCGGTGGCGCTGGTCGGCCCCAACGGAGCGGGCAAGACCACCACCCTTCGGGTCCTCGCCACCCTCACCCGGCCTACGGGGGGCGCTGCCCGGGTGTGCGGCTGGGACGTGGCCCGCCACCCGGACCGGGTCCGCCGGTGCGTGGGGATGGTGGCCGAGCAGGCGGGGGTGTACGGCCGCCTGTCGGCGCTGGAGACGCTGCACTACTTCGGGGCGCTGTACGGCCTGGACCGCCGGGAAGTTCAGCGGCGCGCCGAGCAGCTGGTGAGCTGGCTGGACATGGAGGAGTTCTGCCGGAGCCCTGCCTTTACGTACTCCCGCGGCATGCGGCAGCGGCTGCAGCTAGCCCGGGCGCTGCTGCACGACCCCTCGGTCCTCCTGCTGGACGAGCCCACCTCAGGCCTAGATGCCTCCACGGCCCGGGTGGTCCGGGAGGCCATCCGATCCCTGGCCCGGCAGGGCCGGTGCGTGGTGCTGGCCACCCACTCTCAGGAGGAAGCCCACCAGGTGTGTGACCGCCTGGTGCTGCTGGAGGACGGCGTGGTCCGGCAGGAAGCTTCTTGTGCCCGGGTTCCGTGAGGGTGCTGTGAGGCTCGTCTGGGCCGTGGCGGCCAAGGAGCTGGTGGACCTGAGCCGGGATCGGCGGGCGTTGTTGCTGGGGTTCCTGGTGCCGGTCCTGGCGGTACCGGTGATGTCCCTGTTGGTGGAGGCCAGTACAACCCGCCGCCTGCAGTCGCCCTCGCGGGTGGCGGTGGTGGGCTCACCGGAAGGGCGGGAGCTTTTGCGTTTCGGGGAAGATCTGGTGGAGCCTGTGGCGGTAGGGGACCCCGAGGAGGCCCTGCGCACCGGCCAGGTGGCCGCGGTGCTGAAGGTGTCGGCAGAGGGAGGAGAGGTAAGGGACGTGGTGGTGCGCTACCGAGCCCGCGACCCCGACGGGGTGGTGGCCAAGGAAAAGGTCGCGCAGCTGGTGGCCCGCTACGCTCTGCCCGTGGTGGACCGCACGCTCCGGGCTCACGGGTTGGACCGCGAAGCCCTCACGCCGGTGCGGGTGCGGGAGGAGGTGGTGCAGGGCGGGACGGGATGGACGGGCCGTCTCGCTCCCCTCCTGGTGGTGGTGTGGGGCTTCGCGGGCGCCAGCTTGCTGGCCGCGGATCTCAGCGCGGGCGAGAGAGAGCGCGGCACGTGGGACGCGTTGCGCTCTGCCCCCGTGCACCGGATGGCCCTGGTGGGAGGCAAGTTTGTGGCGTGCTGGGTGGCAGGGACCGCGCTGGCGGTGTTGAGCGCATCCTCCCAGCTCCTGTTCGCTGGCCCCGGCCCCGTGGAGGGGGTGCAGCTCGCGGGGCTACTGGTGGCCGCCCTGTGCGCGAGCGCGGTGGCCGGAAGTGCTGCCCTGGTGGTGGGCTGCTTGAGCCGCAGCGCGCGGGAAGCCAACCAGTGGGGCGTCCCCCTGTACCTGGCGGTCCTGGCCACCGCCGCCGCCGCAGACCTCGTCGGAGCGTCGCGAGCTGCCTTCGCGGTCCCGGTCCTCAACGCGTTCCTGTTGGCGCAGCGCGCGCTGGCAGGGGGTCCCCCGGAGGGGACCCAGGTGGGCTCGGCCGTAGTTTCCTCGGCAGCGGTCTGCCTGTTGCTGCTGGTAGCCGCCGCGAGGCTGGTGGACCGGGACTGACCAGGGGCGTGCGCGCACGTGCAAGCGCGAAAACGGCGGAGGCGGCTGGAAAAAGCGCGGCCCAAAAGACCCCAGGGGACTTGCAGTTGGCGGACGGACGGTCCACAATATCTGGGCGCACGGGCAGTCGGTCCCTCAACATCTAGGGGTCAGACCGGGGGGACGGTTTTTCAGGCGCCATGCGGTGTCCATACTGCGGTCACCACGACAGCCGGGTGCTGGACTCCCGGCCCGCGGAGGACGGCGCAGCGATCCGGCGCCGGCGTGAGTGCCCGCGGTGTGAGAGGCGCTTCACCACCTTCGAGCGGGTGGACCCGGCGCCCGTGATGGTGGTGAAGCGGGACGGCCGCCGGGAGCCCTTCGACCGGGCGAAGGTGCTGGGCGGGCTGCTGAAGGCCCGGGGAAAGCGGCCGATCCCCACGGAGGTCCTGGAGTCCCTGGCCGCGGAAGTGGAGCGACAGGTGCGCAACCTGGGCGAGCCGGAGGTCCGCAGCAGCCGGATTGGCGAGATGGTGATGGAGCGCCTGCGGCGCGTGGACGAAGTGGCCTTCGTGCGGTTTGCCTCCGAGTACCGCCGGTTCCAGGACGTGCAGAGCATCGTGGAGGAAGTGGAGCGGCTGCGGGCGCAGAAGGACCGGGAGGAGCAGCTCCGGCGTCAGGTCCCCCTGCTGCCCCTGGGGGAGGGGCGGGCCAACGGCCAACACGACTCGGGAAGGTGAGCCCATGCAGACCACGCGGGAGGCGACGGACCTGTTCGGGCGGACGCTGCGGTACTTCGGCGGGGACGAGCTGCGGGCCCGGGTGTTCTTCGACAAGTACGCCCTGCGGGATTCCAGCGGCCGCGTGGTGGAGAGCACGCCGCCCGAGATGTGGGCCCGGGTGGCCCGGGAGATCGCCTCCGCGGAAGAGACGGAGGCCAAGCGGCGGGAGTGGGAGGAGAAGTTCTACTGGCTGCTGGAGGACTTCCGGTTCGTCCCCGGCGGGCGCATCCTGTTCGGCGCCGGGAACCCGCGCCGCGCCACCCTCCTCAACTGCTACGTCATCCCGATCCGGGGCGACTCCCTGGAGGACATCTTCGAGTGGTGCAAGGAGGCGGCGCGTACGTACTCCTTCGGCGGGGGCGTGGGAACCGACATCAGCGTCCTGCGGCCCCGCGGCACCCCGGTGAACAACGCCGCCATCACCAGCTCCGGGGCGGTGTCCTTCATGGAGCTGCTGTCCACCACCACGGGCACCATCGGGCAGGCCGGCCGGCGCGGAGCCCTCATGATCACCCTCCGCAGCGACCACCCCGACGTGCTGGAGTTCACCCGGGTCAAGCGGAACCTGGACCGGGTGCGCTACGCCAACATCAGCGTGCGCGTGGACGACGCCTTCATGCGGGCGGTGGAACAGGACGGCCCGTACACCCTCCGTTTCGCCAACGAGCGGGTCCGGACAGAACGGACCGTGCGGGCGCGGGAGCTGTGGGAGGAACTGGTGCGGGGAGCCCGGGACTACGCGGAGCCCGGGGTGATCTTCTGGGACACCGTCCGGCGGGGGTCCACCTCCGAGTACAACGGGATGAACGTGATCACCACCAACCCGTGCTCCGAGATCCCCCTGGAACCGTACGGGGCGTGCTGCCTCGGGAACGTGAACCTGAGTGCGTTCGTCCGGGAGGCGTTCACCGAGCGGGCGCACCTGGACTGGGAGACCCTGGAGCGGGCCCTGCGATACGCGGTGCGGTTTCTGGACGACGTGCTGGACTACAACGCGGACAAGCACCCGCTGCCGGAGCAGCGGGAGGCCAGCCGGCGGAGCCGGAGGATCGGCGTGGGCTTCACCGGCATGGGGGACATGCTGGCAAAGCTGCGGCTCCGGTACGACTCCGAAGAGGCGCTGGCCTTCGTGGACCGGACCTTCGAGCGGATCAAGAACGTGGTGTACGACGAGAGCGCCAGCCTGGCTGCGGAGAAGGGACCGTTCCCCGCCTTCGACCGCGAGCGGCACTTCCGCCAGCCCTTCCTGCAGACCCTGGACCCCGCGGTGCGGGAGAAGGCGTACACCCTGGGACTGCGGAATGTGGCCCTGCTCACCGTGCCGCCCGTGGGGAGCGGGGCGGCCCTGGCGGGGACCACCAGCGGCATCGAGCCCATCTTCGACCTGTACTACCTGCGCCGCAGCGAGTCCCTGGCTCAGTCCCAGTTCAAGGTCTACCACCCCCTCGTCCGGCAGTACATGGACGAGTTCGGGGCCGACGACGAGCACCTGCCGGAGTGGTTCGTCACCGCCCACCGCATCCTGCCGGAGATGCGGGTACGGATGCAGGCCACGGTGCAGAAGCACGTCGACCACAGCATCAGCTCCACGGTGAACCTGCCGGAAGAGGCCACCGTGGAGGACGTGGAGCGCATCTACTTCCTGGCGTGGAAGCTGGGCTGTAAGGGGATCACCGTCTACCGGGAGGGTTCCCGCGAGGGGGTCTTGATCACCGAGGCGAAGGCGCAGCAGCAGACGCAGCCGGAGGCGATCCGCCTGCCCGCCGAGCCGGCGCGGGACCGCGCGGTCACGCGCCCGAGGCCGAAGGTGACGCAGGGACGGACGGAGCGGATCGAGACCCCCCGCGGGCGGGTGTACGTGACGGTAAACGAGGACGAGTACGGGCCGTGCGAGGTGTTCGTGGAGTCCCTGGACGTGGAGGCAGAGGCCACGGGCCGCTTGGTGTCCCTCTGCCTGCGCAGCGGGGTGGACCCGCGGGAGGTGATCGAGCAGCTGTGGCGGGTGCAGTCGCGGGAGGTGGCCCTGGATCGGTCCGCGGACGGCACCCTCGTCCGGGTGAGCACCATCGCGCAGGCGGTGGCCCTGGCCCTGGGCCGTGCCCTGTACGGGGACGGCTTCCGGCCGGACAAGGAGTTCCCCCGCGCGGCGGCCCTTCCCGAGCCGACGCCGCGCGCCCGGCAGGAACTCCTAAGGTTCACGACCTCCCCGGCCCGGGAATCGCCGCAGGCGGGGTCCCCCGCGGCGAACGGAACCGGGGACCTGCGGTTTGCGGGCGTCTGCCCGGACTGCGGGGACAAGCTGGTGTACGAGAACGGCTGCGTCAACTGTCGGTCCTGCGGTTACTCGCGCTGCTGAGGCGCCTCCCCCAGGTCGGCGAGCAGCCGCCGTACGGGTGCGGGCACCGGCAGGCCGGGTCGTCGCGGCGGTACGAAGCGTCCTCCTCCCGGTGGGCTCTCCGCGCGGGCCGTCTGTACGAGGAAGTGCGCCCGGAAGTGGGTGAAGGCGTGCTCGAACCTTAAGGGCGTGCCGTCGGGTTGCAGCCGCACGCCCACCAGCCGCTGCAGCGCAGCGCGTGCGCGCCGCCACGAGACAGCCTCCACGTAGGGGAGCGTCCACAGCCCGCCCCACACGCGGTCAGGAGGCTGACGCACCAGGAGCACGCGGCCTCGGCGGTCCCGGACCAAGGCGGCCACAAATTGCCGGTGGGGTCTCCCTCGGCGTGCCCGCCGGCGCGGGAGCTCGCCGGCCACGCCTCGCGCGTGGGCCGCACAGAAGGGCCGCACGGGACAGACCCCGCACTTCGGGGTGCGGGGAAGGCAGGTGGTGGCCCCGAGGTCCATGAGGGCCTGGTTGAACTCCCCCGCGCGGCCCGCGGGGAGGACGGCCCGCAGGGCTGCCTCTACCGTCCGACGCACCGCCGGGTCCGGGCAGGGCTTCTGCAGGCCCAGAAGGCGCACCCCGACCCGCAGCACGTTCCCGTCTACGGCCACCACGTCCTGGCCGAAGGCGATGCTGGCCACCGCGGCCGCGGTGTACGGTCCCACTCCCGGGAGGCGGCGCCATCCCTCCGCGGTGGTGGGAAGGCGGCCCGTGCGGACGATCCTGCGGGCGGCCCGCAGGAGGTTGTGGGCCCGAGCGTAGTAGCCCAGCCCTGCCCACGCCCGCAGGACAGCTTCCTGGCTTGCCTGGGCCAGCGCACGCACCGTGGGGAAGGCCCGCAGGAACCGGAGGTAGTAGGGCACCACCGTCTCCACCCGGGTCTGCTGCAGCATGACCTCTGCCACCCACACCCGGTACGGGTCGCGGGTGCGGCGCCAGGGCAGGTTCCGTCGGTGCCG
>JBKBVM010000074.1:0-8014 GCA_046289555.1 bacterium | reverse complement strand
GAAGAACACGTAGGTGTTCCACAGGGTGAGAAAGAACCGCCGGACCACCTCCTCCACCGCGTCGTGGTAAGCGGCCTGCGCCTGCAGCAACTCCGGCCCTCCCGGGAGTCCGTGTCCGGGAACGAACACCTCCGCGTCCAGGGACCGTAAGGCCTCCAGGCCACGCCGCACGCCGGCCGGGTCCGCGTCCTGGTAGTTGAAGTGGTAGCGGTGGAAGACCAGGTCTCCGCACACGGCCACGCCCGCTTCGGGCAGGTACACGAAGGCGTCCCCGGGGGTGTGGCCATGTCCGGGGTGCCACACCTCCACCTCCACGCCCAGGTGGACCCCGATCCCCTGGTCGAACGTGAGGGAGGGCAGCACCAGCACCACCTCCGACAGCAGTTCCGCGGCCTCCGCCTGACCCCGTCGGGCCGCCAACTGGCCGGGGTGGTCTGCGGCCATCCGCTCCCGGCAGGCCCGGTGCGCGACCACTAGCGCGCCCTGCCGCACGAAGTGCACCGCTCCCCACGTGTGATCCGCGTGGTGGTGGGTGAGCACCACCAGCCGCACGGGCCGATCCGTTTTCTGCCGCAGAGCCGCCTCCACACGCCGCGCGTGGGTAGGCGACAGCAGGGTATCGATGAGGACCACGCCCGCGTCGGCCACCACGGCCACACAGTTGGCGCCGTAGCTAGCGGCCGGCCCGTCCCCCTCGAACCCCCATACCCGCACGCCGTCCCTGACCTGAACTTCCCGTAGCTCACTCATACCGTGAGTATTCGCGCCCCGTCCCCGCCCTCCCCTGTCCCCGGCAACCGTGCTGCGCTTTTTTGCGCCCGCTGCCCGCCCGGCTCCTCCGGAATGATCCCCACACACCGGACGTTTGACAGCGTCGCTTCCGGACCCGCGCGCTCTGGGAGGCCGAACGCTGCGGCCAGCGGGGTCGTGCTGGCTCCGGATGGGTACGTCCTCACCAACCACCACGTGGTGCACACGTCGCCCCGCCTGGCGGTGCGCCTGCCCGACGGACGCACGCTGCCGGCGGCGCGGGTCGGCGAGGACCCCACACCGACCTGGCGCTCCTACAGATCCCCGAGGGGGGCCTCCGCCGGGGTGGTCAGCGCCGTGGGCCGAACCCTGTACAGCGGTCATCGCGGGCGCCCAAGGCCTGTGCTTTGCTCCCTGTTAACACCGCGCGCTGGGTGGCCGGTCACCTACTCCAGTACGGCCGGGTGCGGCGCGCTTACCTGGGTGTGGCTACCGAACCCGTCCGGGTGGAGCGCCGCCTAGCTGTGGAGTACCGACTGGACTCCGACCGGTCGGCTCGGGTGGTGCACGTGGAGCCAGGTTCGTCCGCGGACCGCGCGGGCCTGCGCCCCGGGGACGTGGTGGTGCGGGCGTCGGGTCGGGCGGTGCGCGGACCGGAGGACCTTCAGCTGGCCACCGGCCAGCACCCCCCGGGCCAGCCCATGGAGCTGTGGGTCCTGCGCGGACCGCGGATGCTCCGGCTGGAAGCGGTCCCCACAGAGCTTCCGGACCGCGGCGTACAATCGGGCTAGACCATGTCCCAGGGAAGGGCCACCTGCGACAGCAAAGCCGTGGTGTCGATGCGGGCTGCGCTCCTCGTCGCAGCCCTGCTGCTGTGGGCGACGTCCTCCGCCGCGGCGCCCGAGTTCAAGAGGGGCACGGTGACCCTGGTGGACGGGCCACGGCGGGTCACCCTCGACGTGGAGGTGGCGGACACCGTCGCCACCCGTGCCCGTGGCCTGATGTACCGCACCTGGCTGGCTGAGTACGCCGGCATGCTGTTCCTGTTCGACTCACCCCAGAGGCTGGCCTTCTGGATGAAGAACACGTGGATCCCCCTTTCCATCGCCTTCATCGACAGCGCCTGGCGCATCGTCGACATCCAGGACATGAACCCGCCGGCCCCCGGCGGCGAAATCCCCATCCACCTCTCCCGGCACGAGGCGCAGTACGCCCTGGAGGTGAACCAGGGCTTCTTCGCACGGCACGGGATCGGCGTGGGTGCGCGGGTGGTATACCGGCCGCGGTCTGCCAGGCTGCCTTCGGCCGCGCGGTGACCGGTCGCCCAGGGATCGCGGCCCGGCCCCTCACGGTCGGCCTGTGTGCCCTCCTCGCCGCTTGCGGGATCGTTCCGGCCCGCTCCCTCTGTCTGCCTCCGGACGGGCGGTTCGAGCTGTACTATGTGCACTCCGCGGAGCGCAGCCCGGTGGTGGAGCGGTACCGGGTGGACGCCGAGGGCCGCCTTTGGCTGGAAGGGATGCGCTTCCGCTCCCTGGGCTGGGGGCTCCCCGCGGAAGGATTCGTGCGGCGCGCGGGGTGGTTTGAGACCACAGCGCCCCCGCGACGCCTGGACGGGTTCGTGCTGCGCGTGAGTCGGCTGGCCGGCCAGGAGCTGCGCGCGGGGGGCCGGGTGCTGGCCCTCTCCGCCGTGGCGCGGGACGGTGCGGCCCTGCGGGTGGAGGCGGCCTCCACTCCGGGCTGCCCCCGACTCCTGATCCTCCGAGACGTGCCCTGACCCGCAGTTCGCCACCCTGGCGGTTCGGGCGCCGTTGGTCTAGCATAGCTAATCGGGCCCAACACAGGGCCGACCTTACGACCACCCGCACAGGCTTGAGGAGGAACCATGTCGGAGGCGAAGATCGTCCTGCCGGCCTTCTCCAGCACGGAGACGGCCCTCCTCTGGTTGGTCCTGGGGTCCGCGCTCCTCGCGCTCGTGTACGGCTGGATGCTGCGGCGCCGGGTGCTCCGGAGGGACCCCGGACCCGAGGCCATGGTGGCGGTGGCGCGGGCTATCCAGGAAGGCGCACACGCGTACCTCTCCCGCCAGGCCCGCACCATGGGGTGGTTCGTGCTGGTGCTGGCCGTGGTCCTGTACGCGCTGTACACGCCGCTCTACCGGGACCAGCCCGAGCTCGCCCTGGGGGTGGCCGCAGCCTTCCTCATGGGTTGCCTGGCCTCGTATGGCGCGGGTTACGTGGGAATGACTTCCGCGGTGCAGGGCAACGTACGCGTCGCCAGCGCCGCCCGCAGGTCCTTCAAGGAGGCGCTGGAGGTGGCGTTCCAGGCTGGCACGGTGTCGGGCATGTTCACCGTGGGGCTGGGCCTGCTCGGCGCGGTGGTCATCTTCCTGCTGTTCCGTGAGCACGCCATGCGGGTGCTGGTAGGTTTCGGCTTCGGCGGCTCGCTGGTGGCGGCCTTCATGCGGGTCGGGGGAGGCATCTACACGAAGGCCGCGGACGTGGGCGCGGACCTGGTGGGGAAGGTGGAGGCCGGCATTCCCGAGGACGACCCGCGGAACGCGGCAGTGATCGCGGACAACGTGGGGGACAACGTGGGCGACTGCGCGGGCATGGCCGCGGACGTGTTCGAGTCGTACGAGGTCACCCTGGTGGCCGCCATCCTCCTGGGGGCTGCCACCCTGCTGGAGCCTACCTTCCGCGCACGGTTCCCTGACGAGGGGGCCGCCCAGGCCTTCGCCCTCAAGCTGGTCATCTTCCCCCTGCTGGTTCGCGCGGTAGGCGTGTTCGCCTCCGTGGTAGGCACGTGGGTGGTGCGCGGCTCCGACGAGGCCGTGGGCGACCCCATGAAGCCCATCAGCCGCGGGTTCTGGACCGCGGCGGCGCTGGCCACGGTCGGGTTCGGGCTCGTTTCGTGGTGGTACCTCGGGGACGGCCGGTACTTCCTGGCCACCTTCACCGGTATCCTCCTGGCGGTAGTGATCGAGCGGATCACGGACCACTATACCCACACGGACCGGCCGCCCGTGACGGAGATCGCCTACTCCAGCAAGACGGGGGCGGCCACCCTCCTCCTCACCGGGATGGGGTTGGGGATGGAGTCCAGCGTGTGGTCCGTCGCGGCCATCGGCGCCACCATCCTCAGCTCCTTTGCCATCTTCGGGGGAGACCCGGCCCTGTCCGCCTACGGGATCGCCCTGGCGGGGCTGGGCCTGCTGACCACCACGGGCTTCATCCTGGCGGAGGACACCTACGGGCCCATCGTGGACAACGCCAACGGCATCTTCGAGATGTCCGGGGTGGAGCGCGGGGACAGCCTGGCGGGCCGCGTGGTGGCGCGGCTGGACCAGGTGGGCAACACCACGAAGGCGCTCACCAAGGGGTTCGCCATCGCCACCGCGGTGGTAGCCGCCACCGCCCTCTTTCGGTCCTACTTGGGCGAGGCGCAACTGTTCCCAGACCCCCAAAGGCTGTCCCGGGCCCTGGCCACGGGAGGCCACGCCCTGCTGGACGCTCTTGAGGGTGTCGGCATCCAGGTGAACCTGCCCCTGGTGTTCGTGGGCCTGCTGGTAGGCGGCGCGGTGCCGTTCCTGGTGTCGGCCTTTCTGATCCGCGCGGTGGGCCGGTCCGCCTTCCACGTGGTCGAGGAGGTCCGGCGCCAGTTCCGCGAGATCCCGGGCCTGCTGGACGGTCGGGCCCGCCCCGACTACTCCCGGTGCGTGGACATCGTCACCGCCGCCGCCCAGCGGGAGCTGTTGCCCCCCGCCCTGGTCGCCATCGCGGCACCGGTCCTGGTGGGCTTCTCCCTGGGGACCGCGGCCCTGGGCGGCTACCTGGCCGGGGCCATTCTGAGCGCGCAGCTGCTGGCGGTGTTCATGGCCAACACCGGCGGGGCGTGGGACAACGCCAAGAAGAAGGTGGAGGACGGCTACCTAGGCGGCAAGGGGACCGACGCGCACAAGGCCGCGGTGGTAGGCGACACCGTGGGGGACCCGCTGAAGGACACCGCGGGGCCTGCCCTCAACCCCATTATCAAGGTGATGAACTTGGTCGCGTTGCTCCTGGCGCCGATCCTGGTGCGGCCCCTGCCGGTGTCCGTGGAGGTGGCGGTGAGCGTCGGCGCGCTGGCGGTGATCGCGCTCGCGGTGTGGATGAGCAAGCGCGGAACCCTGGACGAGACGCAAGCCGCCCGGGCCGCCTCCGTCGTCCGCTAGACGCGCGTCCGCGGAAATGGGGAGCCGCCGCTTCCCGATGGGCCAACTGGCCGGGTGGCGCACGGCAACGGGAGCTGCTAGGCTGTTCGCTGTGTGGACCCGGGTGGGAGTCTCGGCCCGTCACAACTCCGGACGCCTCCTGGGTGGGATCACGGCCGCGGCCCTGTGGCTGAGCGCCCTCGCCGCCACAGGCCACGCCCAGCTTCTCGCCACCGGCCGCTTCGCGGTCGTCCCCGAGGATTCCCGGGTGGAGCTGTTCGTGCGGGACAACGTGGGCGGGTTTCGGGTCCGCGCGCAGCAGTTCGAGGGGACCGCGTGGGTGCGCCAGACGGGCGAGCGGAGCTTCGTGGCCGACCTGGAGCTGACCGTGGCGGCGCGGTCGGTGACCACGGGCTTGGCCCTGCGGGACGCCCAGATGCACCGTGACCAGCTCCTCAGCGAGCAGTACCCCACCATCAGTTTCCAGGGGATGGTGACCACCGACGCCGCGCGGGTCATCGGCACGTTCCCGGCGATGGCTCACGGCCGCCTCACCCTACGGGGCGTGACCCGGCAGGTCTCCGCACCGGTACAGGTCACCCCCTTGCCGGACGGGTTCCGGGGCCGCGCGGAGTTCGAGCTGCGCATGTCCGACTACGGCATGCCCGTCCCGCGCTTTCTGTTCTTCGTGGCCGAGGACCTGGTCCGGGTCACAGTGGAGCTACGGCTGCGGGCCGCCAACCGTTCGTAACCTCCCCGGCTACCTGGCAGGGTTCGGACACTCGGCCACCCGCCGCATCGCGAGCCTCCCCGGCGGTTGCGGTACAGTGAAGCTGGACAGGGGAGGACCGCTGTGGCGGCCGAGCAGGACCGGCGGCTGAGCATCCGGGAGGCCCAGCAGACTCCCCTGGCCCGGGTCCTGCAGGAGATGACCCGGGAGGGGGAGCTGTACCGCCGTCTAGACGAGCACAAGGTGGAGTGCTTCGCCTGCGGTCACCGGTGCGTGATCTTCGAAGGGCTGTCGGGGATCTGCCGGGTCCGGTTCAACCGGGGCGGCCGGCTGTACGTCCCCTGGGGCTACGTGGGTGCCCTGCAGCTGGACCCCATCGAGAAGAAGCCCTTCTTCCACGCCTACCCGGGAGCCCGGGCCCTGAGCTTCGGCATGCTGGGCTGCGACCTGGCCTGCCCGTACTGCCAAAACTGGCAGATCAGCCAGACCCTGCGGGACCCGGTGGCTACCCGCCTCGCCGACTTCACCCCCCTGACACCCGAGGAGTTCGTGCAGTTGGCCCTGCGCTCCGGCGCCCGGGTGCTGACCAGCACGTACAACGAGCCCCTCATCACCAGCGAGTGGGCGGTGGCCCTGTTCCGCGAGGGCCGACGGCACGGGCTGGTGGGAAGCTACGTGTCGAACGGCAACGCCACCCCGGAGGTGCTGGACTACATCCGCCCGTACGTAGACCTGTACAAAGTCGATCTGAAGTCCATGCGGGAGAAGGGCTACCGACTGCTGGGCGGCAGGCTGCAGACGGTCCTGGACACCCTCCGGTGGGCCCACGACCGCGGCTTCTGGGTGGAGGTGGTCACCCTGGTGGTTCCGGGGTTCAACGACGACGAGGCGGAGCTCCGCGATGCCGCTTCCTACATCGCCGGGGTGTCCCCGTTCATCCCCTGGCACCTGACGGCCTTCCACAGCGACTACCGGATGCTGGACACTCCCAGCACCCCCGCGGCGACACTGCTCCGTGCGGCGCGGATCGGTCAGGAACAAGGACTCCGCTACGTGTACGTGGGGAACCTCCCCGGCCAGGTCGGACGCTACGAGAACACGTACTGCCACGGGTGCGGGGGGCTGTTGGTCGAGCGGCGGGGCTTCCGCGTCCTCCAGAACCGGCTGGCGTCCACCGCCGGCACGTGCCCGGACTGCGGTACCCGCATCCCGGGCGTGTGGGGGTGACTTCACCCCGTCCAGGACGCCGTCCCCGGGCCTGCGGGAACTTACGGCGCGTACACGATCCGGGTCCCCTGCACGCGAGCGAACGGCGTCAGGCGGTGCGCGGAGCAACCCCGGTCCGTGATGTGCCGGACGTTCCACCCGCGCACCAGGAAGGCGTCCGCCAGCAGCTGACGGTGGCAGCGCCACGGCGTGGCCTCCGCGCACATCAACACCATCCTCTCCCGAGACGCCACCGCCTGTAGCTCCTCCAGGATCCGCTCGAACTCCGCGGTCAGCATGAAGTCCGCGTACGCCCGGAAGGCAGCCACCCGCCACCCGGTGTTGGGCGACCCCGCGGAGGGGCGCCGGAAGCCGCCGAGTTCCTCCCGCCAGACGTAATCGATCCCCTCCTGGGCGAGGGCGGGCTGCAGCTGGTCCCTCCGGAAATGGGGGAAGCGGCGGGACGTGGGCCAACGCCGGACGTCCACCACCACCTGGATCCGGTGCACCCGCAGCAGGCCCAGGAACTCCGCAAGGCCGCGGGTGGAGTGGCCCACGGTGTGGATCGTCCGAGGGTCCTGGCAGCCTGCCTCGCCCGAGTTCCTCACCGCCTCTGGGGCAGGGCCCAGGAAGCTCCCGCGAACAGGGCGATGCTGGCCAGGACCACCGCCCCGCTCGGCGCCACGTCCAGGTAGAAGCTCGCCACCAAGCCGGCCAACACCGCCGCCGCCGCCACAGCGACGGCCAGGGCCAGGGTCCCGCGGAAGCTGCGGGCGGCGCGCATGGCGGTGAGGGCGGGGATCACGAGGAGGGCGCTGGTGAGCAGGATCCCCACCACCCGCATGCCCACCACCACCGTCACCGCCACCAGCACGGTGAGCAGGAGGTTCAGGGCGTCTGCGGGCACGCCCTGCACCCGGGCGGCCTCCTCGTCGAAGGTCACCGCGAACAGGTCCTTGTAGAACAGCGCCACGCTGCCGCCCACGCCCACCGCCAACGCCGCCATCCATACCAGGTCTTGAGGCCGGACCGCGGTGACCGCCCCGAAGAGGTAACCCAGCAGGTCCGCGCTCAGCCCGCGGGCCAGGCTCAGCAGCACCAGGGCCACCGCGGCCACCAGCCACGGGCGGTCCAGGAGG
>JBKBVM010000073.1:5983-8042 GCA_046289555.1 bacterium | reverse complement strand
GGCCTCTCCGGCTACGTTCACCTCCACCAGGACGTGCAGGACCCTGCCCGCCGCGGCGGCTCGGCGGCTGAGCTCGTGGGCCAGCTCGGGCGAGTCCACGGAGTGGACCCACGTGAACAGCTGCACCGCCCACCGCGCCTTGTTGCGCTGCAGGTGTCCCACCAGGTGCCAGGTGACCGCGTCCTCGCCCACCAGCTGCCGCACCGAGGGGATCTTCTCCCGGGCCTCCTGCACCCGGTTCTCGCCCAGGTCCACCACCCCCGCGCGGGCCGCGGCGGCGGCCAGTTCGGCATCGAAGCCTTTCGTGACCCCCACCACGCGGACGGCCCTGGGGTCGCGCCCGGCACGGGCGCAGGCTGCGCGGATCCGGTCCTGCACACGCCGCAGCCGCTCGCGGATGGCTTCCTCCAGCGCCCCCGCACCCGTCCCGGAGGCCCCTACACCCGGCTCACCAGCGCCCACAGCCGGCCCGTCCTCCCCTCCCGGCGGTAGGAGTAGAACCACTCGGGTCGGCAAGCCGTGCACGCGGTGCACACCCCCACGTGCTCGGGTAGCACACCTGCCGCGATCAGCTGCGCGCGGCCCACCTGCCGCAGGTCCAGCTGCCAGCGGCCCGGCCGGCCGGGCCGGAACGCCCCGGACCACTCCCCCAGCGCCCGGCGCACCGGCTCGTCCACCTCGTAGCAGCAGGGGCCCACCGCAGGCCCTATCGCGCACCGCAGGTCCTCTGGTCGGCTTCCCGCCTCGCGGAGCACCCCCACCGAACGGGTGAGGATCCCGGCGGCGAGCCCCCGCCAGCCCGCGTGCACCGCGGCCACGCGGCCCGTCCGCGGGTCTGTGACCAGCACCGGTAGACAGTCCGCGGTACGCACCCGCAGCACCAGGCCAGGGCGATCCGTCCACAGGCCGTCCGCGCCCAGCACCCGGCCGCCGGTCGTCCCGTCCACCGGGACCACCGCGCCGCCGTGCACCTGCTCGGGCTCCACCACCCGCTGCGGGTCAAAGCCCAGGGCGCGCAGCACCTCCCGATCCCGGGCGGGATAGTACCGCGTCGTGAAGGCGTGGCGGATCCCGGACAGCTCCAGCACCCAAGCCCGCAGCACCGGCAGGTCCCCTACCCACTCCACGCGGAACGCGGGCCCTGGGTCCAGGTCCAGCATCACACCACCCGTTCCCGCACCCGCGCGCTCAGGTAGTCCATCAGGGCCACCACCAGGGTGATGGCCCACACCGCGGTGGCCGCCTTCTGCCACAGCAGGAGGTTGATGTACTGCATCAGGAGAAACCCGATCCCTCCCCCGCCTACGAACCCGATGACGGTGGACATGCGGACGTTGATGTCCCACCGGTAGATGGTAAACGCGATGAACTGGGGCACGATCTGCGGGATCACCGCGTACCGGATCACCTGCAGACGGCTCGCGCCCGTGGCCTCCACCGCCTCGATGGGGCCGGGGTCGATGGCCTCGATGGCCTCCGAGTACAGCTTGCCCAGGGACGCCACGGAGTGCACCCCGAGGGCCAGCACGCCCGCGAAAGGCCCGATCCCGACCCACACGGCGAACACCGTGGCGAGGATCAGGGGCTCCACGGACCGGAATACGTTGAGCACGGTGCGGCTGGCGCCGTAGACGGCGAGCCCTACGGGTCCGTGGGCCAGGTTGCGGGCGCCCAAGAAACTGAGGGGGACAGCCAACACCACGCCCATGGCGGTGCCCATGAGGGCCAGGAACACCGTCTCCACCATGCGCTCGGCCACCAGGCGCAGGGTCTCGCTGGGCCGCCACACGGTCTGTGGCAGCACCACCACCGCTACCAGCTCCCCGCGGTCCCCCAGGGTGTCCGGGATCCGCACCCGCAGCACGAAGCCTCCGCGGGCATCGGTGGTAAACTCCGCCAGCTGCGAGGGCGCGCCGGTGGCGTCCCGCCACACCAGCCGGCCCGGCCGCCCCGCTCCTTACTCCGCGCCCAAGACCTTGGCCGCTTTCTTCACGTCCCGCGGTTGGACCCACAGGATGGCCCCGAATCGTCCTTGACCGGCGGTCCGGCCAGTCATGGC
>JBKBVM010000073.1:0-5973 GCA_046289555.1 bacterium | reverse complement strand
GGCGCGAAATCCTCCCCCCGCAGCTCCACCTCCTGCCCCACCCGCACCGACCGGCTGCTCACGTCCACCCGGGGGCCCCGCGCAGCGCCCAGGGGCGGCGGGGTACCTCCCAGGGCTACCGGGACCGCCACCTCCTGCGTCCTCGGGACCCGCTCCAGCACCTCCGGCCGCAGCAGGTCCCGCACCAGCGGCCGGACCAGGTGCGCTTTCGTGACCAGCTCGCCCAGGTCGATGCGGGTCACCCGCCAGCCGTACGCGAAGGCGGCTATGGCCAGCAGGACGACCCCCAGCCGCAACCCGCGGCGGGTCACGCGATCTCCACCTCCACCGCGTCCTCCCCGTAGATCTGGCGGAAGCGATGCGGGTCGATCTCCGAGGGCGGGCCGTCGAACACCAGCCGGCCTTCCTTCAGGGCGATCACCCGGGTCCCGTACCGGCGCGCCAGGCTGAGGAAGTGTAAGCTGCAGAGAACGGTGATCCCCTCCCGCCGGTTGAGTTCCTCCACGTACCGCAGGACGGAGTGGCTGGTGGCAGGGTCCAGACTGGCCACAGGCTCGTCCGCCAGGATCAGCTTGGGTTCCTGCATGAGGGCGCGGGCGATGCCCACCCGCTGCTGCTGCCCTCCCGAGAGCTGGTCCGCCCGCACGTACGCCTTGTCCCGGATCCCCACCCGTTCCAGGGCGTCCAGGGCCCGCTCCACCAGGTCCGGGGGCCAGTAGTTGAACAGGGACCACCACGGCGGTACGTAGCCCAGCCGGCCCGTGAGCACGTTGGTAAGCACCGGGAGCCTGCGGACGAGGTTGAACTGCTGGAAGATCATCCCGATCTCCCGCCGCAGCCGGCGCACCCCCTCCCGGTCCAGGGCCGTGACCTCCACCCCGTCCACCCATACCCTTCCCGCGGTCGGTTCCACCAGCCGGTTGATGCACCGCAGCAGGGTGGACTTGCCCGAACCCGAAAGCCCGATCACGACCACGAACTCGCCCGGCGCCACCTCGAAGGAGACGTCCTGCAGCGCCCGGACGCCTCCCGGGTACACCTTCGTGAGGCCCTCGACCTTCAAGAACGGCCGGGCCAACGCCACCACCTCCTGGAAACCGGCCGGGGGCTCCGCGGGAGCCCCCGGCCACGCGAGGTGGTACGGGCAAAAGGCGGCCGCCTCAACGCACCAGCCGGGTGAGGTCGATCCCCAGGGTTCGCACGGCGTCCCGGATGGGGTTGAAGTACGCGTCCAGGTTCGGGAACTCCCGGCGGTCCACCCGGTACTTCGTGACCAGGTCCTCGTAGGTGGCGTAGCCCTCGTGTTGGTACAGCTCGTGGATGGCCTGCCGGCCTGAGGAAGTCTGCGCGATCCGGAACAGGGCCTTCACCACCCGCTCCACCAGCTCGGGGTCCAGCCCCTTCCGGAAGGACACCGTGTCGTTGGGGATGTAGGGCTTCACGTACTCCAGGACCACCACCTTGCGCTTCACGTCGGGGAACTGCCGCTCCACGCGGTCCCGCGCGTCGTTGCCGAACTCGTCGCCGAAGGTGGCGCCCCCTTCCACCTGCCCCTGGTAGATGGCCAGCACCACCTTGTCGTGGCCACCCGCGAACACCGTCTGGCTGAAGAAGCGGTTCGGGTCAAACCCTGCCCGCTTGATGTGCACCGCGGGGTACAGGTACCCGGACGTGGAAGCGGGGTCCACGTACGCGAACCGCTTGCCCCGCAGGTCCGCCAGCCTGCGGATCCCCGCGTCCGCGGAGGCCAGGATCTGGGCGCCGTAGTACGGGCGGTCGAACCGGATGGAGATCAGCTTGACCTCCGCCCCGCAGCGCTGGTGCGCCAGGACGTAGGCCAGGGGGGCGAAGAAGGCCACGTCCGCCCTCCCGGCGCACATGGCCTCGATGGTGGCCGCGTACGAGGTGGGCACCGTGGACTCGAACTCGAGCCCCGTGGCCACCTCCAGCATCCGCTCCAGGGTCCGTCCCGTGGCCAGCACCCGCTGCGCGTCCAGGGACGGCACGAAGGCCAACACCCAGGGCCGCCGCACCTGCGCAGCGCCAGCGGCAGCGACGAACGCCACCGCCAGGATCCCCAGAACCCCTGCGAACCGCCTTACGCCCATGTTCCCTCCCCTCCTCCCTCTCCCTGCACGCCCACACTACGGCACCTCCGGCCGGCCCGCAACGCGCCGGAGGGATCCGAACGCCTGACCCTGGGAGGAAAACCCGGGGCCCTACGGCTCCCGGCCCCACTTCTCCGCGAACGCCTCGCGGCTGAGCTTATAGTAGTCCGCGTTCATCTCCTTGTAGTCCTTCCACTGGTCGGGGACGTCACCCTCCGCGAAGATGGCCTGCACCGGGCAGACGGGCTCGCACGCCCCGCAGTCGATGCACTCGTCGGGGTTGATGTACAGCATGAGCTCGCCCTGGTCTTCCTCGGCCCGGGGGTGGATGCAGTCCACCGGGCACACCTCCACACAGGCCCGGTCCTTGGTGCCGATGCAGGGCTCTGCGATCACGTACGTCATGTCGCGCCTCCTTTCCGTGGGGTGTGGTCTAGCCTGTGCGTCGCTGTGCGCGCTGCTGATCCCAGCGGGCCAGCAGGAACTCCCCGTAGCTCGCCAGCGCCTCCACCACCTCGGGAGGCGCTCCCCGCATGCGGTCCACCACCTGCTGGAGCCGGGCCCACGGCCCTCCGCCGCCACGAAGGGTCCGGAAATAAGCCACGTCCTCCTGAGTGACCAGGTGGGCCACCCGCTTCATGACCGTCGCGGGCACCCCCAGGGCTGGGGCCAGCCGCTCGATGTACCAAGGCCGCCGGAGGTCCAGTAGCCCACGTTCCCCCCGGGACAGGACGCTGGGAGGGATCCCCGCCTCCTGCGCCAGCTGGCGCAGGCTCTTCCCCTTGCCTCGGCCGTAGAAGTTCTGCCGCAGGGTCCGGATGTAGTTGCCGAACGCCCGTGCGCCTTCCCGTGGAGTCGCGGTCTCTGTTCCCATAGTGGAACACCCGACTCATAGTAGCAGGGTTTTCTGGCGGCCACAAGTGAACTCGTGTTCCGACCGCGGAACGGCGCAGGGAGGATAGTGCATTCCGTGGAATTCCAGGGGCATGCGGGACCTCCAGGCCATCGAACGCGCGCTCCGGTCTGCCGTGCGGGGGGAGGTGCGGTTCGACCCCTTCTCCCGAGTCCTCTACAGCACCGACGCCAGCCTGTACCAGGTGGTGCCGGTGGGGGTCGTGATCCCCCGGGACGAGGAGGACGTAGTTAACACCCTGAAGGTGGCCGCGGACACCAAGACCCCCGTGGTCCCCCGGGGAGGAGGGACCAGCCTCGCAGGCCAGTCCATCGGTGCCGCCATCGTGCTGGACTTCTCCAAGTACATGGATCGGATCGTGCGGCTGGATCCCGGGGGGCCGTGGGCCGTAGTCCAGCCCGGGGTGGTGCAGGACGACCTGAACCGGGCGGCCCAGCCCCACGGCCTGCGCCTCGGACCCGACACCTCCACCAGCAACCGTGCCACCCTGGGCGGGATGATCGGCAACAACTCCTGCGGGTCGCGCTCCGTGGTGTACGGCAAGACCATGGACCACCTGCTGGAGCTCCGGGTGCTCCTGGCGGACGGCACCGAGATGACCCTTCGGGCTCTGGATCCCGACAGCTACCGGGCCAAGCTGCAGGATCGCGGCCGGGAGGGTGAAATCTACCGCGAGCTGCGGGACCTGGTCGGCCGCCACGCGGACGAGATCGAGCGCCGGTTCCCCAAGCTGCTCCGCCGGGTGAGCGGCTACAACCTCGACAGCCTCCTGCGCAACCCCGCGGACCTGACACAGCTGGTGGCGGGGTCGGAGGGGACCCTGGCGGTGGTGCTGGAGGCGCGCGTGAAGCTGGTTCCCCGGCCCCGCCACACCGCGCTGGCCATCCTGCACTTCCCCGACGTCTTCACCGCCCTCGACAGCACGCCCGCCATCCTGCGGCACGGCCCCACCGCGGTGGAGCTGGTAGACCGCATGATCCTGGACATGACCCGCCAGCAGCTGGAGTACGCGCGGCGGATGACCTTCGTGCAGGGCGAACCTGGAGCGCTGCTGGTGGTGGAGTTCTCCGCAGACTTCCCAGAGGAGCTCGCCGAGCGCGTGGCGGCCCTGGAGCGGGAGCTGGTGGGCTGTGGCCCCGCGTACGCCTGCGTCCGGGTGCTGGACCCCGCCGGCCAGGACAACGTGTGGAGGGTCCGCAGGGCCGGGCAGGGCCTGCTGCAGGGGATCCGAGGGGAGCGCAAGCCGCTGGCGTTCGTGGAGGACACCGCGGTCCCCGTGGAACGCCTCGGCGCCTACATGCGCCGCTTCCACGAGGTGCTGGCGCGGGAGGGCGTCCGGGCGGCCTTCTACGCCCACGCCAGCGTGGGCTGCATCCACGTGCGGCCGCTGCTGAACCCCAAGGACCGGGAGGACCTGCAGCGCATGGTGCGCATCGCGCACGCGGTCGGCGAGCTGGTGCTGGAGTTCGGCGGCGCCATGAGCGGCGAACACGGCGACGGCATGGTCCGGTCCTGGTTCGTGGAGCGGTACTTCGGCTCACAGATCTACGGCGCCTTCCGCGCGGTCAAGCGGCTGTTCGACCCGGACAACCTGCTCAACCCCGGTAAGATCGTGGACAGCCCGGCCCTGGACACCTCCCTGCGCTACGGCCCGGGCTACCGCACGGTGCCCCTGCGGACGGCTTTCCACTGGACCCGCGAGGGCGGGTTCGCGGCCGCGGTGGAACAGTGCAGCGGCGTGGGCGCGTGCCGGAAAAAGCACGACGGGGTGATGTGCCCGTCCTACAGGGTCACCCGGGAAGAGGAGCACTGCACCCGGGGACGCGCCAACCTCCTCCGCGCGGCGCTAGCTGGCCAGCTGCCGCCCCACGAGCTAACTGGCCACCGGATGCGGGAGGCCCTGGACCTGTGCCTGGAGTGCAAGGCCTGCAAGGCGGAGTGCCCGGCCAGCGTGGACCTGGCGAAGATCAAGGCGGAGGTGCTGCACGCCCACCACCGGGCCCACGGGGCGCCCTTCCGGGACTGGCTGTTCGCGCACACGCGCCTGGTGAGCCGGCTCGGCGCGGCGGCGGCTCCCCTGGCCAACTGGGCGGCCCAGCGCCCGCTGGCACGGGCCCTGCTCCATCTGGCGGGCGTGGATCGCCGCAGGCCGCTCCCGCGTCTCGCCCACCCCACCTTCCTCGGCTGGTGGCGCCGCCGGAGTTGCTCCGTCAGCGGCACCCGCGGAGTGGTGGCGTTCTTCCCCGACACCTTCACCCTGTACCACGATCCGAAGCCCGGCATCGCGGCGGTGGAGCTGCTGGAAGCCCTCGGCTACCGCGTGGTCCTGGCACCCACGGTGTGCTGCGGGCGGACCCTCATCAGCAAGGGTTTCCTGGACGCCGCGCGCCGGGTGGCCCAGCGGGCGGTGGCGCGCCTGAGCCCCTTGAGCCGCGAAGGGGTACCCGTGGTGGGCGTGGAGCCCAGCTGCCTGCTGACCTTCCGGGACGAGGTGCCGGACCTGGTCCCGGACGAGGCGGCGCGCGCGGTGGCGGCCGGCACCCTGCTGCTGGAGGAGTTCCTGGATCGCGAGGGCGCGCTCGAGCTTCCCCCCGTGCAGGGAGACGGGGCGGTGTTGGTGCACGCTCACTGCCACCAGCGGGCGCTCGTGGGCACCGGCCCCCTGGTGCGGGTTCTGCAGGCCGCGGGCTTCCGGCCCCAGGAAGCGGACGCAGGCTGCTGCGGCATGGCCTGTTCCTTCGGGTTCGAGCGCGAGCACTACGACGTGTCCATGGCCATCGCGGAGCTCCGCCTGTTGCCCGCGGTCCGCCAGCTGCCGCCGGAGGTCCCCGTGGTGGCCGCGGGGGTGAGCTGTCGCCAGCAGATCGCGCACGGCGCGGGCCGTCCTGCGGTGCACCCGGCGGAGCTGCTGGCCGCCCGCGTCCGGACATCTGGCGCACCCGCAGGAGGATC
>JBKBVM010000072.1:0-8052 GCA_046289555.1 bacterium | reverse complement strand
TGAGCCGTTCCGCGCGCGGGGTGCACAAGGCCAGGTGCTGGCCACGTTCCGCCGCAGCGCTTACGTGGCCTTCTCCGGGTCCGAGGAGGCGGTGGTCGCGTTGGTGGCGCCAGACCTCGGTCGGGGGCCGTTGAGTCTGCCCGCCGAGGGCGTCTCCTGGGCGTGCCTGCGGCCCGGGGACCCTGTGCGCCTCGCCTCCTTTTGCCTGCAAGCGGGCGAACAGACCCTGGATCTCGACGGTGCGGCGCGGTGGGACCCCACACTGCCCCGCGTAAGGCCCGACCCCCTTCAGGTGCGCCGTTGCTGCGAGTGGCTGGTAGCGTCGGCTCCGCCGGAAAGCCTCGCAGCCCTGGTCCCCCATCTGCTGCGAGGCCGCGGTCCCTCCCTACGCGACTGGCATCGGAGGGCCCTGGAGGGAGCGCGGGCCCTCTCTGCGGGTGCGTACGCGTCCGGCTGCGAGCTGCTGTGCGGCCTCGGCCCAGGGCTCACGCCCAGCGGGGACGACTTCCTGTGCGGCTGGATGCTGGCCCTCCACCTGCACGGCCGGCCGCGGGAGACCCTGCTGCAGCACGTGCGGGGCACCCACCGCATCGCCCGAGCCTACCTGCGGGCCGCCGCCGCGGGGTTTGCCTCCGAAGCGTGGCACCGCTTGGCGGCCTCCCTTCAAGGAGGGCACTGGGGCGCGGCCGCGCGGGAGGTCCTGTCGGCGGGTGAGACCTCCGGCGCGGACACCCTCGCGGGCTTCCTGGCGGGGCTGGTGGCTGGCGCGGGCTGCCGACCCGTTCGGCCCGTCCCGGTACCGTAGAATGGGCTTGTGGTGCAGCCGCTGCTTCTGGTGGTCAACCCGTACGCGGGTGGCGGGCGGATCGCGGACGCGCTGCCCCTGGTGACGCGGGTGCTCCGCAGCCGGGGCGTGGCCTACGAGGTCCACCAGGCCGCGGGGTTCCACGCCCTCGCGGAGACCGCGGAGCGCGGGAGCCGGGCCGGGTTCCCCGCGGTCGTGGCGGTAGGCGGCGACGGCACCGTAAACGCGGTGGTGAACGGGGTGATGCGGGCAGGCGGCCGCAGCGCGGTGGGGATCATTCCCGCGGGGACGGCCAACGAGTTCGTCCGGGGGTTGCCGATCCCCCGGAGCCTGCAGCGGGCCACGCAGGCTTTGATCCACTCGGAGCCCGCGGCCTTCGATGTGGCGGAGGCCAACGGCCGATTCTTCGCCAACGTCTTCGGGATCGGCTTCGACGCTCGGGTGGCGGTGGGCGCCAACCGGCTTCGGGACCGGCGCATCCTGCGGGGTCGCGCGGTCTACTTCCTGGCGAGCCTGCTCGAGCTGGTGGGTGGCCGCGAACCCCTCGAGGTGGAGGTCACCACCGAGTCCGAGCGGTTTACGGGCCGGGTCTTGCTGGTAGCGGTGGTGAACGGACGCATGTACGGAGAGCGGGTGGCCTCTCTGCCCACCCCGAGTCTCCGTGACGGGTTGCTGGACCTGTACATCATCCAGGAGATGCGCCGCATGCGATCCCTGAACGCGGCGCTGAAGATGCTCCGCAGATCCCCCCTCCCGGAGATCGTGATCCAGAGGTGCCGCCGGGTCACCGTGGACGCGGACCGGCCCGTGGAGACCCACGTGGACGGGAACCCCATGGAGGCAGCGCAGAGGATTCAGGCGCGGGTGCTCCCCCGTGCCCTGCGGATCCTGCTGCCGGCCGACTCCCTCCCGTGGAAGCCCGCGGAGGATGCCGGCCAGCTGACCCCGGAAGCCGCGCCGGCGATCTCCGGGGAGGCCCCGTAGGCCATGGATCGCGCCCCTTGCTCCGAGGTGCCGTCCTTCCTGGTGCTCTCCGCCTCCTATGGGGGCGGACACCAGCGGGTGGCGGAGGTCCTGGCGGACGCCTGGCGCCGCTCGTTGCCGCGGGTCCGGGTGGACGTGGTGGACTTCTTCGAACAGTTCGTGAACCCCGCGGTGAACCGGCTCACCCGATCCCTGTACGTCCGCAGCGTCCGTCACGCGCCGCGCCTGTGGGGCGCCTTCTACTACGCCACCGGCAACATCCGGCCGGACTCCCCCACGCAGCGCTTCATCAACCGGCTGGGGAAGGCCCGGCTCCTGGTGTACCTGCGGCAACGCTGCCCCCACGTGGTGGTCTCCGTCCACCCCACACCCGCGGGCTCCCTTTCCGAGCTCAAGGGGGAGGGGAAAGCGTCGCAACCCTCCGCGGTGGTGCTGACCGACTACGCGGTCCACTCCCAGTGGATCCACCCGCACGTGGACCTGTACTGCGTGGCTTCCGAGGAGGTCCGCGCAGGACTGACCGACCGTGGGGTGCCGGCCAGCCGCATCCGGGTCACGGGCATCCCCGTGGATCCCGCGTTCGCGCAGCCGGTGGACCGGGCGCAGGTGGCAGGCCGCCTGGGCGTAGACCCTTCGCGGACCACGGTGCTGGTGATGGCGGGGGCCTACGCGATGCTGGGCGGAATCCTGGACGTCCACCGGGCGCTGTCGGCGCTTCCGCAGCCGGTCCAGGCGGTGTTCGTGTGCGGGCGGGACGAGGCCTTGGTGGCGCGCCTGCGGCAGCGCAGCCGGCGTCGGCCGGACTTCCACGTGTACGGGTTCGTGTCCAACGTGCACGAGTGGATGGCGGTGGCGGACCTGCTGGTGACCAAGGCCGGCGGGATCACCGTGTCCGAGGCGTTGGTGCGGGAGCTGCCCATGGTCATCTACCGCCCCATCCCCGGCCAGGAGGAGTGGAACACGCGGATGCTGGTGGCCTCCGGGGCGGCACGGGTGGCGCGGGACCCGGGGGAGCTCCGGCGGGTCGTGGCGCAGCTGGTGAGCGACCCCGCGGCGCTGGAGTCCATGCGGGCCGCGGCCCGGAGGATCCGTCGGCCCCGCGCGGCTGAGGAGGCTGCGGAGGCGATCACCCAACTTCTCCCGGAGGCGTTGCGGGGTGCGCGGTAACCGCGCCACCTCCCACGCGGCCCTGGTGGGACTTGTGGAGTGCGCCCGGGGCGCGCTGCTGTTCACCCTCCTACCCAACCACCTGCGCTTCGGCGTCGGACACGGGATGTCCGTGGTCGGGCTCACCCTCTCCGTTTACTACCTGTCGGAGCTGGCCCTGAAGGTCCCGTCCGGGTGGCTGGTGGACCGCTGGGGTCGGCGGCTTCCGGTCGTGGCGGGGCTTTCCCTGACCCTGCTAGCTACCCTGCTGTTCGCTCGGGTGGAGGCGGTGTGGGCCCTGCTGGTGGCGGCGGCGGTGGGTGGGGCGGGGGCCTCTCCCGTCTGGCCCGCGGTCGTGAGCGGTGTGGCGGACGCCACGGAGGAAGGCGGCCGCGGCAGCGCCATGGGCGCGGTGTTCACCAGCTGGCTGGTAGGGACCGGCCTGGGGTTCGTGCTGGCCAACTTCCTCCTGGAGGCGCACACCGCAGCCGCCTTCGGGCTGGTGGCCGCCTGCCAGCTGGCGGCCCTGGCCCTGGCAGGTCGGCTGGAGGCCCGCTCCCGGGGCCACGTGCAGGAGGAGCTGCGGGAGTCGGTTCACGACGTGGAACTCACCGCGGGACGTCTGTGGCCCCTGGTGGCAGGGATGGCGGTGCAGACACTGGCGATGGGCATGCTGGTGCCCACCCTGTCCCCCTACGCCCGTGAGGTCCTGAGGCTCACACCTCTCTGGATCGGGGTGCTGCTGCTGGCGGGGCCCGGCCTCACGGTGCTCTTGCTGGTTCCCCTGGGCCGCCTCATCGACCGCCTGGACCGGCTGGAGGTGCTCCCGATGTGCATCGGGGCGGGAGCCGCGGTGCTTTTCGTCCTCCCCTTCTTCCGGTCCCTGTGGATCCTGATCCCGCTGGTGGCGATCCTGGGGCTCGGCTACGCCACCATGCTCCCCGCGTGGAATGCCCTCTTGATGGACCTGCTGCCCCCTGCCCGGCGCGCCACCCTCCTGGGCCTCGCGATGTCCATCGAGGGCGCCGGGGTGGCCCTGGGCACCGCCCTCGGCGGGGTCCTGTGGGACGCCGTGGGGCCCTCCGCTCCGTTTCACGCCGCCGGACTGTTCCTGTTCCTGGTGGCGGTCAACTACCTCATGCTGCTGCCCCGTTCCCTGGAACCCGTGTTGCGCCGGAAGAACGCAAGGGGCCGCTGGCAGCCCAAGGAGGGGTGAGCGTGTGGCCGTGGGCTGTGCTGGCCGCCGCGGGGGTGGGGTACACTGCGGGCGCCCAGGTGGCGGCGAGGACCGGGCTTGCGGTGCGACGCGGTCCTGTGCGGTCCCAGGTGGCGCTCACCTTCGACGACGGACCCCACCCCGAGTACACCCTGCGCATCCTGGACGTGCTGGCCCGCTACCGGGTGCGGGCCACCTTCTTCTTCGTGGGCCGCTACGCCCTGGAGTTGCCGGAGGTTGCCCGGGAGGTCGCTCGCGCAGGCCACTCCCTGGGCAGCCACACGTTCAGTCACACCCACCTGTGGGCGCTCGGGCCCCGCGCCACCTGGCGGGAGGTGGCCGAAGGAGTCCGGGCCGTACAGCTGGCCACGGGGGTGCGGCCGATTTACTTCCGGCCGCCGTGGGGCGCTTTCAACCTGGCGGCGCTCGGGGCTTGCCGGCGCCTGGGGCTCGTGGCGGTGTTGTGGACCGTGCGCGGTGAGGGGTACCGGTGGAAGCCCACCGCGGAGCAGATGGCACGGGAGGTGGTCCGGCGGGCCCATCCCGGGGCCGTGGTGAACCTTCACGACCGGGGGGGGTTCCCGGACACTCCGCAGCGCGTTCTGGAAGCCCTGCCCCGCATGGTGGAGGGATTGCGCTCACGGGGTCTGGAACCGGTCTCCCTGGACGAGCTGCTCAGGACGGGCCACGGAGCCCGCCCGGCGGGCAGTCCCGTACAGCTGGAGTAGCCGGGTGCGGGACATCCAGATCTGGCGCACCCGCGCCAGGCGGCTGCGACCCACAGTCCGCCGGGTCCCCAGGGGGTGGTAGTACCATACCAGGAAGCGCAGCCACACGTTGAGGAACCAGCGGTGGAACCCCGGCGGAAGGTCGCGGACCTCCCACCCGAGCCGTTCGGCGCCCTGCCAGTACAGGGTGTTGCCGAACACCGCCACCGCAGCCACGTGCGGGTTGTCCCGGAAGTACGCGGCCAGGGCGGTGAACGCGTCCGTCAGCCGTCGCGCGAACTGCAGCCCGACTCGGCGGGGGTCCTCCAGCTCCTGGTGGAGCCGCGCCACCTGCGCGCTGTCCACGTGCACCTCCGCCACCGGGTCCCCCGGGCGTACTACCGTGCCGTCCGAAAGCTCCACCTCAGGCCCCGCGTAAGGGTGCAGCTGCAACCGCAGGACGCTGCCGGGCGCGTAGTCAAACACCCCGTACCGACGGGCCCACCAGCGCTCGAAGCGGTCAAACCACGCGTGCGGGATCAGGCGCTGCAGCACCGCCGCCAGTGTACACCATGAAGCTTGCGGAGCGGGCGGCCCCCTCCAGGGCCGCCGGTTGCGCCGCGGTGTTGCTGGCGGCCAGCCTGTGGGGCGTTTCGGGCGTTGTGGCCAAGACCCTGTTCGCGGAGCAGGTCGCCCCCCAGACCCTGGTGGCCATCCGCCTCTGGGGCGCGGCCGCGGTGGCCGTGCTGTACGCAGCATCCCGCCGCCCGGCTGCCCTGCGGGAGGCGTGGGCGCGCCGCTGGCGGGTGGGCCTGCTGGGCGTGTGCCTGAGCGGAACCCAGTTCGCGTACTACGCCGCCATCGCCTCCGCGGACGTGGCCACGGCCATCTTCCTGCAGTACCTGGCGCCCGTGCTGCTGGTGGTGTGGGCCCGTCTGGCGGAGGGGGATCCCATGACTCCTTCCCGGACCGCCACGGTGGCCCTGGCCTGGTGCGGCGCCTTCCTGCTGGTGGCGGGCCCGCGGGGTCTGCTGGTCACGCCGGTCGGGCTGGGGTGGGGCCTGGCTTCCGCGGTGCTGTTCGCCGCGTACACGGTGCTAGCCCGACGCGAGGTGGCACACTCGGACTCCTGGGGTGTGCTGGCCCTGGCGCTGGCGGCGGGCGCTGTGGCCTGGAGCCTGGTGGTTCCTCCGTGGGAGGCCTGGCTGCGGCCGTACACCGCCACCCAGTGGGTGCGCTTCCTGCACCTGGCGGTGCTGGCGACCGTACTGCCCTTCGGGCTGTTCCTGTACGGGTTACGGGCGGTGGCCCCTGCGCGGGCCGGCCTGCTGGCCACGTGGGAGCCGGTGGTGGCCGCCCTGAGTGCCCACCTGCTGTTGCAGGAGCGCCTGACCCCTCCCCAGGTCGCGGGCGCGGCCTTCATCCTGGCCGCGGTGGCCTGGACGAACTGGGAAGGGTTTCGGGAGGCGAAGCCCCGCTGGCCCGCGCCCGACTGAGCCCGTCACGGGCTTACCCCCACCGCGCCGAGACGCTGGAGTTGTTCTACCTCCTCTTCGCTGTACCCCAGCTCCCGCAGGACGGGCCGTGTGTGCTGGCCCAGCAGGGGCGGCGGCGTGCGCACCGAACCCGGGGTGTCCGAGAACTTGACGGGCACACCCGTTACGGTGATGCGCCCCGCCTTCGGGTGGTCCAGCTCCACCCGCATCTGCCGGTGCAGGGTCTGCGGGTCCTGGAACACCTGGGAGACGGTGTAGATCGGGCCGCAGGGAACGCCCGCCCCCTCCAGGATCTGGACCCACTCCCGGGTAGGGCGCTGCCGGAAGCGGGCCTGCAGCAGCGGGACCAGCGCGTTCCGGTGACGGACCCGGTCAGCGTTGGTACGGAAACGCTCGTCGTCCAGCAGCGAGGGGTCGATGACCTCGCAGAACCGCTTCCAGATCGCCTCACTCCCTACCGCCACGTTCAGGTATCCGTCCTGGGTCTGGAACGCCTGGTACGGGCACAGGTTCGGGTGCGCGGACCCCATCCGCACGGGGTCCTGCCCGGTGGCGAAGTAGTTGGCGGCCGCGTAGGTGAGCCACGCCACCTGTCCGTCCAGCAGGGCTGCGTCCACCCACTGGCCCCTGCCCGTGCGCTCCCGTACCCGCAGGGCCGCGAGGATCCCGAATGCCGCGAACATCCCCGCACAGATGTCGGCCACCGCCACGCCGACCTTCACCGGCGGGCCGTCCTCCTCCCCGGTGATCCCCATGATCCCGCCCATCCCTTGCAGGATGAGGTCGTAGGCAGGCTTCTCCCGGTAGGGTCCGGTCTGCCCGAATCCGGAGATGGAGCAGTACACCAGACGCGGGTACCGGTCGTGCACCGACGGGTAGTCCAACCCCAGGCGCTCCATGACCCCCGGCCGGAAGTTCTCCACCAGCACGTCCGCCCGCTCCAGCAACCGGTGCAGTACCTCCACCCCGCGGGGGTGCTTGAGGTTCAGTGCCACCGACTCCTTGTTGCGGTTGACGCTCATGAAGTACGCGCTCTCGCCCTCCAGGAAGGGCGGACCCCACCCCCGGGTGTCGTCCCCGCCCTCCGGGGACTCCACCTTGATCACCCGGGCGCCCAGGTCCGCCAGCATCATGGTGCAGTACGGCCCCGCCAGCGCCCGGGTGAGGTCCACCACCACCACGTCGTCCAGGGGCTGCACGTCACTCCCGCACGAAGGCCACGAACCGGCAGAACGCCGCCTCCCCGCCCTTAAACCGGAAGGGGAAGGCGCCCACCCACACCCGGCGGTTCAGCACGAGGTCGATCTCGCCGCCGACGTTCTCCACGTGGAACACCCCGCGGGGGAACAGCTTCGTGTGGGTGGCCTGGTAGTCTCGGGGCCAGGGGAACGCCTCGTCCAGGGACATGCCGATCTTGCGTTCCACCTCCGGGATCAGGTCCCGGCGTGCCTCTCGGACCTTGGTGTTGAAGGGGTGGTCGGTGGAGATGGCGTCGACCGCCAGCCAGCGGATCTTCCGGTCCAGGACCCACTCGCAGAACTCGGCCCGCGGACCGGGGTGCCTGAGGAAGGACCGCGGGAGATCCGGCGCCGCGTCCGGGTGGCGCTCCTTCGTGTGGGGGGACCAGTCCTCGTTGTAGTACGCGTGGTAGCCTGTGTGGATCACCAAGATGTCGTCGGGTTCGATGCGGATGCCCGT
>JBKBVM010000071.1:0-8078 GCA_046289555.1 bacterium | reverse complement strand
CCGCTGCAGGTCCCGGGCGGTGACGTCGTTCAGCACCGTGTAGCCGCCCACCAGGTCCAGGGCGTGTTCTGCGGGCACCCGCACGCCCCGGCGGGCGATCACCACCGCCAGCTCCACCTCGTGGTGCACCTCCCGGCTTTCCGGCGGGATCACGATGGCCTCCTCCGGACCCACGATGGAACTCGGCGGCTTGAAGAAGATGGGCGGGTCTTCCGTGGCCTCGTTGCCCAGCTCCCGCGCGTGCTCCACGTAGTTGCGGCCCAGCGCGACGATCTTCGGGGGGTGCGGCAACGGCGCGAGGAAGGTCAGCTCCGAGAGGGGACGCACCTGCGACCCCAGGTCCAGGCCCTCGGGCACCTGGTGCGCTTCCAGTCGCTCCACCAGCTCCTCCATGCGGTCCACCACGTCCCGCCGACCGAGAAGCTGCGGGATGCTGCGAACCCCGTCCAGCAGAACCGCGTGGTGGGCCAGCACGATGGCGACCGCCTCCTGTTCCTTGTACCGAACCCTCGCAAGCCGCATGCGTCCCTCCCCTATTTACTGGGTGAACTCCACCACCGTGGCCCCGTCGCCCCCTTCCTCCGGGGCCGCCAGGAAGAACCGGACGCCAGGGAAGCCCCGCAGCGCCTCGTGCACCGCCCGTCGCAGCGCTCCCGTGCCCTTGCCGTGCACCACGACCACCCGCGGCAACCCGGCCAGCAGCGCGTCGTCCAGGTACTTCTCCAGCCGGGCCACCGCCTCGTCCGAGGTGAGGCCGCGCAGGTCCAGCTTCGGCGACACCCGGGGCGCCGCCGACCACGCCCTCTGTGTGCCCCCCCAACCCGCCGCAGTTGCCACCGGGGCCCGCAACTCCTCCCGCGGCACCCGCACTTTCGCGGAGCCCACCTGCACCTCCGCGTGCTGCTCCGACAGCCCCACCACCACCCCGTCCGCGCCCAGGGAGGCCACCCGCACCGCCTGGCCCACCGCCACGTCCTCGAGGGGCGGGCCCGGGGCTGCGCGGCGGGCCTCTTCCAGGGCCTGCGCCAGGGCTGCCAGCTTGCGGCGCGCCTCCTCCGCGGCCCGCTCCCGACGCTCGGTGCGCAGCGCCTGCAACAGCGCCTCGACCTGTTGGCGGGCGCGCTCGACCACGCGGCGCGCGTCCTCCCGCGCGCGCTCCAGCAGGCGCTGCCGGTCCTCCTCCAGGCGCCGCAGGCGGTCCTCGTAGCTGGCCCGCAGGGCCTCCAGCTCCGCCCGCAGCCGCTCCGCCTCCTGCCGGTCCAGCTCCGCGGCGCGCCGCTGGCGCTCCATCCCCTCCAGCACCGCGTCCGCCTCCCGGACGTCCCGGGCCAGGTACGAACGGGCGCGCTCCACCACCGCCTGCTCCAAGCCCAACCGGGATGCGATCACCAGCGCGTTGCTGCGGCCGGGCGTGCCGATCCGCAGCCGGTACGTGGGCTGCAGCGTCTCCGAGTCGAACTCCACCGACGCGTTCTCCACCCCGTCCAGCCGGTAGGCCAGGGCCTTGAGCTCTCCGTAGTGGGTGGTGACCACGGTACAGGCACCCCGCTCGTGCAGCGCCTCCACCACCGCCCGCGCCAGAGCGCAGCCCTCCGCGGGGTCGGTGCCCGCTCCCACCTCGTCCAGCAGCACCAGCCAGCCGGGCCCCGCGCGGCGGACCACCTCCACCACCGCCCGCATGTGGGAGGAGAAGGTGGACAGGTTCTGCTGGATGCTCTGCTCGTCGCCGATGTCGGCGAACACCGCGGCAAAGCAGCCCGCCCGGCTACCGTCGGCCGCGGGGATCGCCAGGCCGCACTGGGCCATGAGGGTCAGCAGCCCTACCGTCTTCAGGGTGACGGTCTTGCCCCCGGTGTTGGGCCCCGTGATCACCAGGGTGCGGAAGTCCTCGCCCAGACGCACGTCCACGGGGACCACGGGGCTTGCGTCCCGCCGCGACCGCTCCACCAGGAGGGGGTGGCGGGCGGACCGGAAGTCCAGCACGGGACAGGGAACCAGCACCGGACGAGAGGCGTCCAGCTCCTCCGCCAGCGCTGCCTTCGCCAGGGCGAAGTCCAGCCGCCCCAGGATCGCGGCGAGTCGCTCCCACTCGGCCCTGCGGACTCCCACCTCTGCGGACAGCTCTGCGAGGACCCGTTCGACCTCGCGGGCTTCCTGGCCCTGCAGCTGGCGCAGCCGGTTGCCCAGCTGCAGGACCACCAGCGGCTCCATGAACACGGTGGCGCCTGTGGCGGACTGGTCGTGCACCACGCCGGGGAACTGGCCCGCGTACGCCTGCTTGACAGGCACCACGTACCGGTCGCCCCGCACGGTGACGATAGGGTCCTGCAGCATGCGGGCCCAGCGCGGGGAGCGGACGATCTGTTCCAGCTGGCTGCGCAGCCGGTCCTGTGTCGCGCGGATCTCCCTCCGCAGGCGGGCCAGGCCCGGGCTCGCGCCGTCCAGCACCTGTCCGTCCTCGGCCAGCGAGCGCTCCAGCCGCGCCTCCAGGGGTTCGAAGGTAGGCAGGTCACGGACCAGCGCCGCCAGCAGGGGCAAGCGGTCTGCGCGGGAGGCCACCGCGGCCTTCGCCAGGCGGCCTGCCCGGGCCGCTCGCCACACGTCCACCAGGGCCCGGGGCTCCAGGGCCCCGCCCAGAGCCGCCCGCTGCACCGAGGGCCGGAAGTCCACCACGCCCCGCAGGTTCACTCCGCCTTCCCGCAACAGCAACCGGGCCTCCGCGGTCTCCTGGTGCAGCTCCTCCACGCGGGCGAAGTCCACCTCGGGACTCAGGCGCTGGGCCAGCTCCTCGCCCAGCGGGGTGGCGCACAGGTCGCGCAGGCGCCTGCGCACCCAGTCGAACTCCAGAACCCTCAGGGTACGCTCGTCCACGCCTACAGGATAGCGGAATCCGGTCCGACCCCACGGGACGGACGGCCCGCCAGCAGTTCCTCCAGCGCGGGCGCAACGTCCGCCACGGTCTTGCACCGGGCGGCCACCGCGTGCGCACGACAACCGGCCAGGATCAGGGGGACCGGGTTGGTGGTGTGAGTTCCGTCCGGGGACTCCGCGCCGCCGTGGTCGCTGGTCAGCACCAGCAGGTGATCCTCGAGGTCCAGCTGGTCCAGGGCCGCGCCCAGAGCCCGGTCCAGCTGCTCCAGCACCGCGGGCACGGGAGCCGGCCAACGGCCGTGGGCCGCCAGGTCCAGGGCGAAGAACTCGAAGGCGGTAAACGCGTAGCCCGAAACCAGCGCCGCGAGCCGACGGCCGGCCTCCTCCGGCGCCACCACGTCCACAGGGTACCCACGGGCGGCAAGCCCCTCTCCTGTGAGGTCTGCGGCTACCGCGCGGCCGGCCCGCAGGTGCTCCAGGTCCCGCAGCAGGACCCCCGCGGACTGGGCGGCCAGCACGAACGCGCCGCGGGGCCGGCGGGGGTCCTCCAGGTAAGCCCGAGGGTAGGCGTTGGCCAGGGCCACGGGGAGGCCGCGCGCCTGCAGCCGGCGCAACAGGTTGCGCTGTCGCAGCACCGCCCGCAGCCGTGCGGTGGGGAAGGCGGGAACGTGGCGGCCCTCCAGCGCCGCGGCGTTGCAGCCCGCCAGCAGGGCCACCTGGCCCGTGCCGCTCTGGGGCCGGCCTGAGACCCCCAGGGTGGCGTCCAGGGCCACCGCCGCACACCGCCCGTCCTGAACCGGGAAGGTCGCCGCGCACAGGGGGCCACCCAGCAACCGCCGCAGGGTTGGGGTCGCGGCGCCCACCAGGGGGTTGGCGTCCCCACACGGCCCCAGACCCAGGCCGTCCACGAACCAGAACAACACCCGGGGTAGTACGCCGTTCCGCCCCATCACCGCGACACGAAGGGGCTTTGGGGGTCGAAGAACCGCCAGGGCCGGTCCGCGGCCCGACGGACGCCGATGCGGGACGAAGTGGCCACCCGCGCGGGCGGTTGCCCGGCTGCCAGGTACAGGGGCCCGGGCTGGGTCAGGTCCCACCCGTTGAAGCGTCGGTCCACCGCGAGGGCCTTCGTGAGCCTGCCCGGCCCCCGCAGCAGCTGGCGGACGTCGAGGGTGCCGCGCAGCTTTCGCATGACCTCCACGCCCTCCAGGGGTTCTGCCGCCCGCAGCAGCACCGCGCCCGCCACCCCCTCGCGCTCGGTCACCACGTTCATGCAGTAGTGGTTCCCGTACGAGAAGTACACGTACGCCCGGCCGGGCGGGCCCCACATGATGGCGCTGCGCGGGGTGCGCCGGTACGCGTGGCTGGCAGGGTCCGCGGGACCCAGGTAGGCCTCCACCTCCACGAGCCTCGCCACCAGCACCACAGGACCATCGGCCCCTCCGGGCACTTCCTGCGGTTCCAACACCCTCACCAGCCGGCAGCCCAGAAGTTGGGGCGCCACCTCCAGGGTGGGCCGCTCGAAAAACGAGCGCGGTAGAGGGGGAGCGAACGCCCGGTGGACCTGGGGCCTCATCCCCCGCGCTTCTGCCGGAGACGGGCCAGCAGCTTCTTCAAAGGCAGGGTGTTCACCACGTCCTGAGGCTCCAGCCAGCCCCGGCGGGCAGTACCCACCCCGAACTCCATGAACCGCAGCTCCGCCGGGCTGTGGGCGTCGGTCCCGATGGCCACCTGCACCCCGTGCTCCTTGGCCAGCCGCACGTGCGCGTCCTTGAGATCCAGCCGGTCGGGCTGCGCGTTGAGCTCCAGGATCGTGCCCGTCTCCCGGGCCCCCGCCACCAGCCGCTCCACGTCCACGGAGTAGGGATCCCGCTGCCCCAGCAGTCGGCCCGTGGGGTGGCCGATCATGGTCACGTAGCGGTTCCGCATGGCCCGCAGGATCCGGTCGGTCATCGCCTGGGTGTCCATGCGGAACCGGCTGTGCACCGAGGCGATGACCACGTCCAGCTCCCGCAGGACCTCGTCGGGGTAGTCCAGGGTCCCGTCCGCGAGGATGTCCACCTCCGACCCGATGAGGACCGTGATCCCGTCCAGGCGCTCGGACAGCCGGCGGACCTGCCGGATGTGGTCCCGCAGGTCGTCGATGCTGACCCCGCCCGCGAACTTCAGGGATTGGGAGTGGTCTGTGATGCAGATGTACTCGTACCCCAGCTGGCGGGCCGCGTGCGCCATCTCCTCCGCGGTGGCCTGACCGTCGCTCCACTTGGTGTGCATGTGCAGGTCCCCGCGGATGTCCTCCCGGCTGACCAGGCGCGGCAGCTTCCCCCGCTCCGCGGCCTCGATCTCGCCCTGGTCCTCCCGCAGCTCCGGCGGGATCCACGGCAGCTTCACCGCCGCGTAGACCTCCTCCTCCGTCCGCCCCGCCACCCGGCGGTCGTCCTCGGTGCGGAAGACCCCGTACTCGTTCACCTTCAGCCCCATGCGGACCGCCCGTTCCCGGAGCTTCACGTTGTGGTCCTTGGAGCCCGTGAAGTACTGCAGTGCGGCGCCGAAACTGCTCCGCTCCACCACCCGCAGGTCCGCCTGCATGCCGTTGCGGAGCACCACGCTGCTGCGGGTGGTGCCGCGGGAGAGCACCTGAGCCACCAGGGGGTGCGTGGTGAACACCTCCATGGCGTGCTCCGGCCGGCTGGCGGTGACCAGGACGTCGATGTCCCCGATGGTGTCCCGCATCCTGCGCAGGCTGCCTGCGACGCTCACCTCGCCCACCCCGCGGGCCTCCCGCAGGGCCGCCACGAGCTCCTGCGCCACCGGCAGCACCGCGCCCAGCGGCAGCCGGGTGGACTGGCGCCGCACCTGCTCGATCCCGCGGAGGATGTTCTCCTCGGTCTTCCTGCCCATGCGGGGCAGGCCCCGGAGACGGCCCTCCCGCGCCGCCCGCTCCAGCTCGTCCAGGGTGGTGATCCCCAGGTGTTCGTACAGCAGCAGGGCGGTCTTGGGCCCCAGCCCGGGTACCCGCATCAGGGTGGTGATCCCGTGGGGCAGCTCCCGCAGGAGCTCCTGGTGGTAGGCGATCTTACCCGTACGCAGGTACTCGGAGATCTTCTCCGCGAGACTCTTGCCCACTCCGGGGATCTGGTCCAGCTCCCCGCGGTCCGCGACCGCCTCCACGTCCTCCGCCAGGTTCTCCAGGGACCGTGCGGCCCGGCGGTAGGCGTTGACCCGGAAGGTGGACTCCCCCTTGATCTCCAGGAGGTCGGCGATCTCGTTGAAGAGGGCGGCGATCTCCAGGTTCTTCATCGCCGACGCCCGCCCACTTCATTCCCCCGCTGGCAAAGGCGCTAGAACTTCTCCCCCCCAGGGCCCAGGGCCGGGAGGCGGACCGGGAGAAGGGGGGTCAGGGTGCGGTGGAGCGCCACCTGCCAGCCCGCCAGGTACGGCCCCGCGATCGAGCGCTCCACGTCCCGCTGGACCGCGGGCGCGAAGGGGGCCGCCAGAAGGAACGTCACCAGCACGATCCCCAGCAGCACCCCCTTGACCACACCACTCAGCCCGCCCAGCACGATGGCCCCGCCCGTAGCCGCCCTGCGGCCCGCGATCCACGCGGTCAGGTAGTTGCCGACCACCACGAAAAGCAGGAACAGCACCGCGAAGGACACGGTGGCGGCCCAGTCGGGCCAGGGGAAGCCGGTCCCGAAGAAGGTCTCTGCCGCAGGCCGGAACAGCAGCGCCGCAGCCAGGTAGCTGAGCAGCACGAACAGCGACTCCAGCAGCGTCCGCACCGGACCCCGCTGCAGGCCCAGCAGGACCGTCACGAGCAGCACCGCGAGGAAGACCCAGTCCAGCCACGTGGGGGCCATGACCACCTCCCGTCCGCGGACTGCTTCGCGGCGGCCGGCCGGGTTCCTCCCGCGTCAGCGGAAGCTGGCCGCCAGCTGGTCCCGCAGGGCCCCCCGCACGCGCTCCAGCAGACGGTCCACCTCCTCAGACTGGAGCGTCCGAGCGGGGTCCCGGAACCGCATCCGCACCGCCACGCTCTTCCGGCCGGGCGGGACCGGCGGCCCCGTGTAAACGTCGAAGGGCTCGCAAGCTTCGACTAGCCCGCCTGCCACCTCGCGCACCACCCGCACCACCTCGCCCGCGGGGACCGAGCTGTCCACCACCACGGCCAGGTCGCGCTCCACCGCCGGGGTGTACGCCAGCGGGCGGTACTGGGGGACCGCCCGTGCAGCCTCAACGAGAGGCGCCAGCTCCAGCTCCGCCACGTAGGCGCGGCCCCGCAGGTCGTACCGGTCGCACACCTCAGGGTGCAGCTCCCCCAGCCAGCCCACCCGCCGCCCGTTTACCCACAGGGCCGCGGCCCGGTAGGGGTGCAGCCACGGGAACGGCTCCGCCTTGATCTCCCACCCCTGCAGGTGCAGGCCCTCTAGCAGCGCTTCCACCACCCCCTTCAGGCCGTGGAAGCTGGCCTGCACCGCCTCCTGCGGGAGGTTCCACGTCCCCCGTAGGCTCCGGCCCATCTGCGCGATCCCTACCGCCTTCCGCTCCCTCCACCCTGCCTCGGAGGGGGAAAACACCCGGCCCACCTCGAAGACGTGCACGTCGTCGTTACCCCGGGCGCGGTTGGTCCGCAGCACGTCTACCAGGGACGGCAGCAGCGTGGTCCGGAGGTGGGTGTGTTCCTGGGTCAGGGGGTTACGGAGTGGAATGGCCCGGCGCAGGGGGTGGTCCGGCGGGATGCCCACGCGCTCCAGGTGGTCCGCGCGCACCAGGCTCAGGGTCAGGACCTCGGTGAGGCCCGCCCGTAGCAGCAGCTCCCGGACGCGCCGTTCGGCGTCTACCTCGGGTGCTACAGCACCCACGCCCATGACCTCCACCGGCAGGGTCTCGGGAACGCGGTCGTAGCCGTAGATACGGGCCACCTCCTCGATGAGGTCTTCTTCCCGCTCCACGTCGCGCCGGTGGCTGGGCACGGTGACCACCCACCGGTCAGGCCCCCGCTCCACCTGGAACTCCAGCCGCTGCAGGATGTCCGCGGCCTCCTCGTCCGGGACGTCCACGCCCAGCACCCGGCGCATGCGCGCAGGCCGCAGGGACACCTGGCGGGGTGGCTGGGGTTCGGGGTAGACGTCGAGCTCGCCCCGTAGCACGCGGCCCCCCGCCAGCTGCTGGATCAGCTGGGCCGCCCGGGCCGCGGCAAAACGCGC
>JBKBVM010000070.1:0-8111 GCA_046289555.1 bacterium | reverse complement strand
GGGCAGGCCAGCCCACCACCTACCGTGCCGACCGGCTCCTGGTGGCCACGGGTCGCGTGCCCAACACGGACGGCCTGGGTCTCGAACACGCCCGGGTGCGGACCGACGAACGGGGCTTCGTGGTGGTGGACGAATACCTCCGCACTACCGCACCCAACGTTTGGGCCGCGGGGGACGTCATCGATCACCACGCGGATGCTCAGATGGCTACCCCGGTGGGGGCCCACGACGGCGTGCTCGTGGCGATGAACGCATTCTCCGGCGAGTTGCGCAGGGCCGACCATTCCGTGATCCCCCGCACCATCTTCACGGACCCGCAGGTCGCGACCGTGGGCCTCACGGAAGCTGAAGCGCACGCCCGCGGCCACCGGTGCACCTGCTCCTCGGTCCCCATGGACCTCGTGCCCCGGGCCGGCGCGGTGCGGGACACCCGCGGGGTCATCAAGATGGTCCTGGACGCGGACACCCAACGCGTGATCGGCGTCTCCATGGTGGGACGGGACGCGGGCGAGGTGATTCACGAGGCGGCCATGGCCATCCGTCTGGGGGCCACCGTCCACGACTTCATCGACCTGGTCCACGTCTACCCCACCATGGCGGAGGCGCTGAAGATCGTCGCCCTGTCGTTCTTCAAGGATCCCAGCCGCCTCAGCTGCTGCGCGGAGTAACCAGCAACCCGGCCCGCGAGATGCCTCAGGTGCCAGGGAGGCCCGGTGACCACAGCCCGTGCACCGGCCCCCGCTCGGCACCCCGCAGCGACGGATGAGCCGCCACCCAGTTTTCCGCACAGGTCTGGCCGCAGAACAGGTTGTTCACCCCGCAACCCCCGCCCCGGACGTGCCATACGGCCGCGGGCTCTACCGCTACGAGGCGCGCGTCCTCCACCACCAAGCGAATCCGACGCGCGCAGGAGGCACACGCGTCGTTCAGCCATACCTGGCCCCGGTCGTAGGAGCGGCGGACCAGCTCCCGCGGCGCGATCCCTTCCAGGAAGCGCAGCATCTTCGGGGTCATGCCCGGCACACCTGAATGCCGCGACGGGTCGGGTAGCCGCTGGGCCCGGTAGGAGGGGCTGGTCAGCCGGACGAAGTCGTGAAAGCAGTTCACGTTGAACCGTTCCTTGCCCGCCACCACCTCGTGGAAGAAGAAGCCCATGCCTTCCAGAAACTCGGCGCTGTGAGGGCTCCGGCACACCGTCCGCCCCCCTTTTCTCTCCAGGAACCCTACCCAGCTGAGGGCCTCCAGAGCGGCCCCTACGGACTCCTCACGGTCCCCCAGAAGGACTGCCGCCCCGCGCAGGAGCCTGCCTTCCTCCACGGGTTCCCCCTCGTCCAGCAGCCGAAGGACCGCCCGCGCCACCCGCCGCTCCTCGTTCGTGAGGAGGTAGGCGGAGGGATGCCAGCGCAGGAGGTTCGAAAGCCGCGGGTCCTGCAGGACGGCCTCCGCGACGCGCCGCCGGTCCGCATCGCGAAATGCGTACCCCGCGCGGTGCATCGCCTGTTCCACGTTGGTGCACCGCAGGGGGTCTTGCCAGTCCGCCTCGAGGACTCCGAGGATCTCGTTCACAGCGAGTTTCAGCAGCACGGGGTAGAGCGACTGCGGGCCGTTTCCGCTCCCACCTCCGAGGCCTGCACGTCCGGGCTCTCCGCCTGGTTAGGCGTCACTTCCGCAGATCTGCCCCGTAGGGCCAGCAGGCCGGCCAAGAGCTTCACACCGCAGCAGAGGCCGAGGAGCCCGAGTGCCCCGAGTCCCGCGAACCACTCCACGACGCTCCCTCCGCTAGCCCGCGCAGCAGCTCAGGCGGGCTGGATCCTTCTCGAAGGCTTGGGCGGCCAGCTTCAGGCCCTCCACCAGGGTGAGGTACGGGAAGACCAGGCCGGCCAGCTCCTGCGTCGTGTAACGTTGCCGGATGGCCAGCACCGCGGTCTGGATCGCCTCCCCGGCCTCCGCGGCCAGGACGGACGCCCCCAGCAGTCGGTGGGTGTTGCGGTCCGCCACCAGCTTGATCAACCCCCGCACGTCGCGAGCTACCCGGGCCCGGCTGAGGTGGTGGAGTGCCAGTACCGCGGTCTTCACGTCCAGTCCCCGCTCCCGCGCCTGAGCTTCCGTCCAGCCGGCACTCGCTACCTGGGGGTCCGTGAAGGTGATCCGCGGCAGGACTTCCAGGTCCACGGTGCGGTGGTTCCCGTTCAACGCGTTCTCCGCGGCCACGGTCCCCATGTGAGCCGCCACGTAGACGAACATCGGGTCGCCCGTGCAGTCGCCCGCGGCGTAGACGGCCGGGTTGGTGGTCTGCGCGAACTCGTTCACCCGCACCTCACCCTTGGGGCCGAGGGTGACCCCGGCTTCCTCCAGCCCCAGGCCCGCGGTGTTGGGCCTACGGCCCGTGGCCACCAGGAGCTGCTCGGCTTCCACCACCTGCTCCTCGCGGTCCGTCTCCGTGAAGGTCACCCGGTAGCGCCCTGCGCTGCGCTCCACGCGCGTAATGCGCACCCCGGGCCGCACCACCATGCCCTCCTCCTCCAGGTAGCCCCGCAGGGCCTCGCCGACCTCCGGTTCCTCGAGGGGAACGACCCGCGGCAGAGCCTCCAGCACCGTGACCTGGCTGCCCGCCCGCAGGTACACCTGCGCCAGCTCCAGCCCCACCGCACTCGCTCCGATCACCACCAGGGACCGCGGCAGCTCCCGCAGGTTCACGGCTTCGTTGCTGGTGAGGTAGCCCGCCTCTTCCAGACCGGGGATGGGCGGCGCCCACGGCCGAGAGCCCGTGGCCACCACGATCCGGTGCGGGCGGAAGATCCCGCCGTCCACCTCTACCGTGCCATCCGGCCGCAGGCGCGCCTGTCCCTGCACGTATCGGATCCCCGGGTATGCCGCCAGCACCTCCACATACTTCTCGCGCCGCAGCTCGGCCACCAGCTCGTCCTTGTGGCCCATCACCCGGTGCCAGTGCAGGCTTCCCGCCGCGGTGGAAATGCCCTCGAAGCGGTGCGTGCTTGCGCCGTGGTACGCCTCCACCGCACGGATGAGAGCCTTGCTCGGGACACATCCCACGTTCACGCACGTGCCGCCCATCACCCCGCGTTCCACCAGGACCACCCGCGCGCCCAGCTCCGCGCCCCGGATGGCGGCCGCAAACCCCGCGGACCCACCGCCGATCACTACTAGGTCCACCGCTTCCCCTTCTTCGGTCCGAGGCACCTCCTCCGCGAGGGACCTCCGCTGGCCACGTGGGCCACGAAGGGGACCACGAGGAACCCCGGCATCGGGAACCGGCTGGCGCGCATCATGATCGGCATGGTCACCATCATCCCGGCCCAAATGAACAGGCCCCATCCCAGGGCCAACGCCCACGTTCCCCGCCCGAACAGCAGGGTGTAGGCTATGCCGAACCCCAGGCCGTTCAGCAGATGCCACCCATACCCGACCGTCAGAACCGTTCCCCAACCCACGCCGGACTCGGCCGCCGTTCTTGGGATCGCCACGGCCAGCAGCTCGCGTGCAAAGCTCATGGGAATTCTGGGAAGACCGCGAGGCTGGGCGTAGACCGGTTCTGCCGCCTCGACCATGGCGAGGTCCATGGCCCGCAGGATCCGCCGGCGCACTTCCCCCGGCATGGCAGCCAGGACCTCGAGCTGGGTCTGCACCAGCCCCTCCCGCCGGTCCTCCGCCAACCCCTGCAAGCCCTTCCGCATCCCCCGCATCACGCTTGCCCGGACGGGCTCCCGGAGCTTGCTCAGCGCCAGGAGCCGTGCCTCCAACATCCGCCGTCGCGTGACGGGGTCGCTTTGCGCCAGATGGCGGACCATCTCCGCCAGGGTGTTCTCCTGCAGCTGGCGGCCAAGGCCCAGAGCCAACAGCCCGAAGATCCTCGGCATGTCCGCGGGAAACGAGCGGAGTACGTGGTAGCCGAACAGGCGGACGACATCCAGCGCCACCGTCGCCACTGCACCGCCTGCCGCTCCCCATCCCACCAGCTCCACCAGGCCGCGATCCACCAACCCTGCTACCACCAGAACGACCGCCAAGGCCAGGCCGCCCGGGATCCACACCCACCGGATGACCTTGGGCGTCGGTACCCCCAGGATCCGGTCCGCGAGAAGCGTGAGAATGGGAACGTTCACGCCCACGAACGCCACAAACCCACAGGATCCAGTGCATCGGCCTCCCCGTACTTCTATACGGCTATTCGTATGCATCATCTTTGCAGGTTGCCTCGTGGATGACAATCCCGAACCGTCGTTCCCGGCTTACCTACCTGCCGGTGGAGCCTTGCGTGGTTCCAGACCCTCGGTCGCCGCCCGGTCTACCCACCACACCACCGTCCCATGGCGGGGGTGTACCCCGCTCGCGGGACAGCGGACAGGATCCCGCGGGCCCCAAAGCGCCCGCCGCAACGCCTCGCGTTTCTCGGCACCCGTCACCAGGATGTCCACGCGCCGTGCCCGGTTGATCACCGGAAGCGTCAGGGTCAGTCGCACCGGCGGGTCGGCCTCCACCCGCACCGCCACGACCCAGCGGTCGGGCTCAAGAACTGCGGGCGATTCCGGAAAGAGGGAAGCGATGTGGCCGTCCGAGCCCATCCCCAGGAGGACGAGGTCGAACCGAGACCACCTGCCCAACACCCTCCGCAGGGTCGCCTCGTAGGCCCACCCCGCATCCTCCGGGTCCCCGAAGTGGGTGGGCATGGGGTGTACGTTTTCCGGCGGGATGGCGATCCGCTCGACCAGTGCTTCGCGCGCCATCTGAGCGTTGCTCCGCGGATCTCCCGACGGCACGTACCGCTCGTCCCCCCAGAACAGTTCGATTTGCGGCCACGGGATGCGGGGGTCCTCCCCGAGGAGCTCGTACAGCCGTCGGGGCGTCCGGCCACCCGAGAGGGCCACGGTGCAGCGACCGCGTCGGGCCACCGACTCGCACAGGAACGCACTCAGCCCCTGCGCCGCAGCGCGGGTCAGCGTCTCTCGATCCGGGCATACCCGGACCTCCCGCCTCACGGGTTCCACCAGCTCCGGCCCTCGTGGGCCAGCAGGGCGTCGGCCTGCTCCGGCCCCCAGCTCCCGGCCACATACGGGTGAACCTCCGGCGGGTGTGCCAGGATCGCGTCGTACAGGCGCCACGCGGCCTCGATCTCGTCGGACCGCACGAACAGGGTCTGATCGCCCACGAGGACGTCGTACAGCAGCGTCTCGTAGGCATCCGGGAGCGGGCCGAACGCCTCCGCGTAGCGGAAACGGAACCGCTGGGTCTGGAGCGCGATGGGTTGCCCGGGGGTCTTCACTTCAACCAGCAGGTCGAACCCCTCGTCCGGCTGCAGGGTGATGACGAGGGCGTTGGGGCTCGTGGGGCAGTCGGGCCCCAGGGGACACAGGGGGGCCGGTCGGAACTGCACCACGACGTGGCTGATCTGGCGCTTCAGACGTTTCCCGGTCCGCAGATAGAAGGGCACCCCGCGCCACCGCCAGTTCGCGACTTCCAGTCGCACCGCGACGAAGGTCTCCGTGTGGGACGGAGCCTCGACTTCCTCCCCATACCCCATAACCTCCCGGCCCTCCACCTGCCCCCGTGTGTACTGCCCGAAGACCACCGCATCCCGCGCCACGGGCGCCACCGAGTGGAGGACTTTGACCTTCTCGTTGCGGATCGCGTCGGCCTCGAACTGGGCGGGCGGGTCCATCGCAATGAGGCTCAGGATCTGAGTCAGGTGGTTCTGGACCATGTCCCGGAGGGCGCCCACACCGTCGTAGGAATGGGCGCGTCCTTCCACGCCCACCGCCTCTGCCACGGTGATCTGCACGTGGTCCACCCGGTCCCGGTTCCACACGGACTCGAAGACGGGGTTCGCGAACCGGAACGTGAGGAGGTTCTGCACCGTCTCCTTCCCCAGGTAGTGGTCGATGCGGAAGACCTGCGACTCCTCGAAGCACGCGTGGATGAGCTGGTTCAGAGCGCGGGCGGACGCGAGGTCGGTGCCGAAAGGCTTTTCCACTACGAGCCGTGCCCAGCCGCGGCCCTGGTGAAGCCCGCTTCGCCCGATGCGCTCCACGGTCGCCGGCACGGCGTCCGGCGGGATCGCGAGGTACAGGACCCGGTTGCCCGGGAGACCGTGCGTGCGCTCCAGGGATTCCACCCGCCCGCGCAGCGCCTCTCCATCGCCCGGACCGCCGCCCAAAGCGTGGTAAAAGAGGCAGCCCTCGCACCACTGGCTGACCTCCTCGTCGGGGTGCCCGAGGGCCAACAACGCCTGCCGGGCCCAGCTCCGGAACCAGTCATCCGTCCAGGGGGAACGGGCCACGCCCAGCACCACGCCGCGTCCACCGCCCTCACACCGGCCGAGTCGGAACAGGGCGGCCAGCAGTTTGCGGCGCATAAGATCCCCTGTGGCGCCGAAGACCACGAACAGGTGGTTCAGATCCACGGGACGCGTCACGACTCGTGCCGGACGGGATGTCCGCCGAACTGCTGGCGCAGCACCGCCAGCAGGCGGTCCCCGTAGGCCTCGCGGTCCCGGGACCGGAGCCTCTGGATCAGGGACAGGGTGATGACCGGGGCGGGGACGTCCAGCTCCACGGCCTCGAACACCGTCCAGCGGCCCTCGCCCGTATCCTCCACGTACGGCAGGACCTGGGCGAGATCGGGGTCTTCCGCCAGGGCCCGGCTCAGGAGGTCCAGTAGCCAGGACCGGATCACGCTCCCGTAGCGCCAGACCTCCGCGACCTGGCGGACATCCAGGGCGAACTCCTCCTTACGCCGCAGGATGCTGAAGCCTTCCGCGTACGCCTGCATGAGGCCGTACTCGATGCCGTTGTGGACCATCTTCACGAAATGGCCTGCGCCCACGGGCCCCACGTGCCCCCACCCACGGTCGGGGGCCGGTGCCAGGGCTTCGAACACCGGCCGCAAGCGCTCTAGCACCGCTGCCTCACCGCCCACCATGAGACAGTACCCTTCGTCCGCGCCCCACACACCCCCGCTCGTCCCCACGTCCACCAGGTGCACGCCCTGCCCGCGCAGTTGTGCCGCCCGTCGTAGGGTATCCCGGTAGTACGAGTTGCCGCCGTCCACGAGCACGTCCCCGCCCGTCAGGTACGGAAGCAGGTGCCCAAGGGTATCGTCCACGGGTTTGCCTGCGGGGATCATCAGCCACACCCCCCGAGGGCTGGCCAGCAAACCGACCAGCTCCTCCAGGGATCCGGCCGTCTCCGCGCCCAGCCCCGCGGCATCCTGCAGCCTCTCGGGGTCCCGGTCATATCCCACCACCCGCAGGCCCGCGCGCCGCAGCCGTCGCACCATCCCGAGCCCCATGCGCCCCAACCCGATCCACCCGATCTCCAACCCCCCCACCACCAGCCCGCCCACCGCACCGCACGAACGGGCTCAGCATACACCTCGTGAGGGGGCAGCCCACGCCCTTCCTTGCGTGAGCTACGGATTCCCGGTACGCTGCGATTGCGATCCGATTGGCCGTATACATCCTGTACGGAGGGATGCGCGATGCGCTCGACGCTCATGCCAGCCCCCTTCGTCCTGCCGAACCTGTCGGACGAGGTCCTCACGGCGAAGTTCTTCCGGGCCCTGGGGGACCCTACGCGGCTGCGGATCCTGCAGCTGGTGCTGGACGAGGAGAAGAACGTCACGGAGCTCGTGCAGCTCACAGGCTCCCCGCAGGGCCGGGTGTCCAGCCACCTCGCCTGCTTGCGCTGGTGTGGCTACGTGACGACCCGGCGGGAGGGCAGGAGGGTGTACTACCGGGTGGCGGATCCGCGGGTCCGTGAACTCCTCGTGCTTGCCGCCTCCCTGGTCCGGGACCACACGGACCGGATCCGCAGCTGCACCCTCATCGACGGTCGCCGGGCCCGCCGGACCCGTACCCGGCGGCAGCGGCCCCGTACCGTTTGACGCCCTGGGGGGAACTTGCTAGGCTGGCCTTGGACCCTCCCCTCCCCAGGGGGGAGGGGAGAGGAGGCGAAGGTGGCGCTCCGAACACAACACGGCAGGAGCTTCCAGGGCAGCGATCCCCGGGCGAAGGACCAGATCCTGGCCCGGCTGCGCAGCATCGAGGGACACGTGCGCGGCATCCTGCGGATGGTGGAGGAGGACGCGTACTGTGT